>DATIWS010000022.1:0-17382 GCA_035519275.1 Acidocella sp.
GGCGCTGGCCGGGAACTGGCCAATCGCGGCGCTGCTGCTGGTGACCGAGCGCTTCGGCCGGGCCATCCGCGCGCCGATTCGCGGCGCCATGCTCTCCCATGCCGCCAGCCGAACCGGGGCGGGGTGGGGCTTCGGCCTGCACACGGCGCTCGATCAGATCGGCGGTCTCTCCGGTCCGCTGCTGGTCGCCTTGCTGTTGGCCGTGGGGGCGGGATTCCACCGCAGCTTCGCCGTGCTGCTGCTGCCGGCCTTGGCGGCGCTGCTGCTGCTCGCGGTGGCGCAACGGCTCTACCCGGACCCGCGCAAGCTGGAACTGCGCGTCGCTACGGTCGAACCCGGCGCCTGGGCTGGGTTCGGGTCCAAATTCCGACTGTTGACGGTGGCGGCCGCGCTGATGGCGGCGGGCTTCGCCGATTTCGCGCTGATCGGCTTCCATTTCGCGCGGGCGCATACCGTGCCGCTTTCCTGGATTCCGGCCGTCTACGCTGCCGGCATGGCGGCCGAGGGCGCGGCGGCGCTGCTGCTTGGCTGGCTGTTCGACCGTATGGGCCCGCGCGCCATCGCTGCCGGAATCATGCTGGCGGTGCTGGCCGTGCCGCTGGTTTTCTTCGGTGGTGCGAGCTGGGCCGTGGCCGGGGTGGTGCTGTGGGGTATCGGCATGGCGACGCAGGACACGCTGTTCCAGGCCATGCTGGGCGATTTCATCACCCCGGGGCGGCGGGCCACGGCTTACGGCTTGTTCGACGCGATACGCGGCACTGCCTGGCTGCTGGGCACCGTCGCCCTTGGGCTGCTCTACGGTGCCGGGCTGATCTGGCTGGTGGCGGCCTCGGTGCTGCTGCAAGCCGCCGCCGTTCCGGTCTTCCTGCGCGCAGCGCTTACACCTCGAAGCTGAGTTCTTCCGGCCAATTCGGCTTGCTCATGGCGCGCGGCATGTGGATGCCGCACTCCGTTTTGGCCTTGCCAGCCCAGCGGCCGGAGCGCTTGTCCTGCCCCGGCAGCGGCTTGTGCGTGCACACGGCGCAGCCGATCGAGGTATAGCCCTGCGCCTGCAACGGGTGCTGCGGCAGGTCGTGCGTCTCGAAATACTTGTCCAGATCCTCATCGGTCCAGAAGGAGAGGGGGTTCACGGTAATCCGCCCATCCGCGCCGGTTTCGATCAGTTGTAGGTTTGCGCGTGTGCTGGACTGGCCGCGCTTACGCCCGGTGATCCACGCCTCGAACCCGACCAGCGCCTCGTCCAGCGGGTTGGTCTTGCGGATGGCGCAGCACAGATCTGTATCCTTCTCCCACAGCCGGCCATCCGGGTCGTAGGCGGCAAGCTGCGCGCCGCTGGGCTTGATGGAGCGGACATCCGTAAGACCAAGCCGGGCCACCAGCTCGTCGCGATAGGCCAGTGTCTCCGGGAAGAGCTTGCCGGTATCGAGGAAGATAATGGGTAGCGACTTATCGATCTGCGCCACCATGTGCAGCAGAATGGCGGATTCCGTGCCGAAGGAGGAAACCAGCGCGATCTTGCCGGCAAAGCGGTGCGTGATCGCGTCGCGCAGCACCGTTTCGGCGTTGGTGGTGGAAATAGTGTCGAGCATATGGGGTAATCCTTGGCCGGGTTCCGCCGGCGCAATGTCATTAACGAAGGACAATGGTCAATTCACTTTCGGGCAGGAGAGCCAACAACGCTCTTCAGTCAGCTGGTCGATGCGCCGTGCCGCTTCCGCCATAGGCACCTGTTCAGCCCGCCAGGATTGGCGCAGCGCCGCCACCTCTTTCACCCGCTCCGCCCAGGCTGCAGGGAAGCAGGCATCGAGCCGGCGGCGAATGGCCCCGGCGAGGCCGGGCGCGGAGCCACCGGTAGAGACGGTAAGCAGCAGATCGCCCCGGCGGATTTCCGCCACGGCGTGGAAGTCGCAATATTCCGGCTCGTCCTCGACATTCACCAGCACGCGCAGGCGTCGCGCCGCCTCGGCCAGCGGGACGAACCGCTCCCGCGGCAGTCCGGCGATCCAGAGCACATGCAGCTGCGAAAGCTCGGCCTCATCCGGAAGGGCAGGGCGCAGGGCTACGCCAGCCTCCAGCGCCATGGCGGCGTCAGTCCCCTCGGTGTAGATACGCACCCCATTTGCCCCCGCCTCGCGCAACGCGCGCAGACGGCGCAGCGCCGCCGGGCCGGAACCTGCCAAGCCGAGCCGCACACGATCGGGGGATAGCGCCAGGGGAATCATGGCACTTTAGAAGATGATTTTTCTTAAGCGTGCAATGCCGGCAAAAAAATAAAGAATTTCTCCTGCTATCGGCCGTACGCGTAAAACGGTTTTGCGGATTTACCGCGCTGGCGGCAAATGTAAACCATCAATTTCCTATTGAATTTGTCTATTGTTGTGAGGCTCGGCTCAGATCTGTGTCTCGCTGATCGCCAGATCCATGCCGAACACCGTGCCTCGCGGCCCGGTTTCCTCCAGCACCAGATCGCCGCCATGGGCGCGGATAAGGTCGCGGGCGATGGCCAGGCCCAGCCCGGTGCCGCCATACCGGCCGGAGCTGGTGAAGGGCTGGAACAGCCGGTCCTGCACGCGCAGGGGCAGGCCGGGCCCGTCATCGGCCACGCGCATGCGCGTCACGCCGCCCCGGCTCTCGGTGGTGACACGGATGGTTTTTGCCCCCGCCTCGGCGGCATTGCGCATGAGGTTCAGCAGCACGCGGTAGATCTGCGCGCGGTCGAGCGGCAGCACCAGCGCCTCGGGCACCTCGTTCTGGATGGTCACGCCACTGTCCACCGGGCGGACCACCAGTGCTGCCTCTTCCACCACCTCGCAGAGCGGCACGGCGGAACGTACCACGGGCGGCGGTCCCTCGCGGGCGAAATCCACCGTGCGGGTAACCAACTGGGCGGCGCGCTCCACCGCGGAAACCAGGGTGCGGGCGGCGCGCTCGATGGTGGGGTTGTTGATGGTTTGCAGCCTGTCCGAGACCAGCAGCGCGGAGCTGAGGATGTTGCGCAGGTCATGGCTGATCTTGGCCACGGAGGTGCCCACGGCGGCCAGGCGCGCGTTGCGCCATAGCGCGGCCCGCATTTCGTCCTGCATCGATTTCAGTTCCCGCGCCGCCCCGGAAATCTCATCCTCCGGACGGTTGGCCAGCCAGGCGAGATCGCTGGCGCTTTCCTGCTCCGGGTCCTCGCGGAAATTGATGATGCTGGTGGTTATGATGCGCATGGGACGCACCAGCAGGCGGTCTAACACAGCGAAGATCAGCAGCCCGGTGATCAGCGCCATGATCACGGTAACGGCGAAGGTGTGCTTGGCGTAGGCATTCAGATCGGCGTCGAGCGGCGCCTCGTTCGCCGTGACCTCCAGCATCACGTTCTCTTGCAGTGGCGAGGGGGCGATGATCTGCGTTTCATGCCCGCCCAACCCAAGCAGACGCAAGGATGCTCGCCAAGTGCTACACCATAAGGTCTCATCCGCCAGGGTGACAGTGCGGTCGGCGGGCGGGATGGAGTGGCTGCTGCGCAGCGTCAGGGGGGGCTGACCGGGTTCTTTAAGGATGATCTGGTCGTCGAGCGCAAAGGCGAGCAGTGAATCCTGAGCCTGCGGGGAAAGCGTGGTCCCGGACTGCTCCAGCGGGTAGGTGGCCAGATGCGCGTGCGCCACCCGGTCCCACAGCCAAGTCTGGCGCTCGCGCCCCAGGTTGGGGAGCATCACGATCAGCTCGATGATCAGGATGATGGCGACGGTGAGCCATAGCACCCGGCCTGAGAGCGTGTCGCCGAAGAGTTCGAATTTAGGCCGGCTGGTACGGGAGGGTGGAGTCATGCCGTGAGCAGGGCGGACTCCGCTGCCTCGCGGCCCGCCGCGAACAGGATCCCGAGAAAGTTCTTCTCGGTGTTCATTTTCGAGATCAGCGGGTGCTTGGCCAGGGCTTCATCAGCGGAGATATCCAGCAGCCTCGTATGCCGGGGCAGCAGGGAAAGCTCGGCGTCCAGCGGCGCCTGAAAGGCGATCTCGTGCAGCCGGTGTACGATATCCGCGGTGGAATTCGGCACGCCCTTGCGCTGGCGCGGCTGGGCGCGGACCAGCACCAGCCGGTCCGGCCGGGGGGAGAGCACCGGCGCCAGCGGCGGATTGCAGGAATAGCCACCGTCCCAATAATGCCGCCCGTCGATTTCCACGGCAGGAAACATCATCGGGAGGCAGGCGGAGGCCAGGAGGTGCCGTACGCCGATCTCGGCATTGGTGAACACCTTCGATTCGCCGGACTCGACGTCCGTGGCGCCGACATAGAGGCGTGGCGCGGACGGATCGCGGATGGCGTCCTTGTCGAGCAGGTCCTCGATCAGCGGCGCCAGCGGATTCTGCCCCAGCGGATTGAGCTGGCCAGGGTCGAACACGCGGAGCACGTTGGTCAGGCCCGTCCAGGCCAGTTCATTGCCCAGCTCGATGCTCTTGTCCCAGCCCCAGAGCCAATCCATAGGCGAGGCGAAGTTATTGAAAACATTAGCTTCGCCGACGCGGGTCCAAAGCTGGCGCATCGCCGCGCGGGCGCCTTCCGGGCCGCCATGCACATAGCCCTGCACCGCCATGGCGGCGTTCATGGCACCGGAGGACACGCCAGAGAAGGATGTGAATTCCAGCCCTTCCTCGAACAGCCGGTCGAGTACGCCCCAGGTGAAGGCGCCATGTGCGCCGCCGCCCTGCAGGGCTAGCGCGTTCTGGGGAGGGAAGAGGGGGGTAAATGTCATGCTTCTAAACTGTCTTGTCGCGCGTTCCTGTACCGCGCGCAACCTTGCAAGCAGGCTGCCACATTGACGACGACGGCCGAGGCCGCCTATACCGCGCCATCGCGCCTAGCCGGGGACGGTTCGGCGCTCGTCCTATTTTTGTCTTTCGCCGGAGTAGAATACCGTGAAACGGACCTATCAACCTTCCAAACTCGTCCGCAAGCGCCGGCATGGGTTCCGCGCCCGCATGGCGACCGTTGGCGGCCGCAAGGTTATCGCCAACCGCCGCTCCAAGGGTCGCGCCAAGCTTTCCGCCTGATTCCCGCTCGCCGGGCGAGGAGCCAGGCATGGCACGGTTGACGCCGCCGAAACGCTTGAAAAAGCGGGCTGATTTTCTCCGCCTCGCGGCGCGGGGCAAGAAAATCGCCAAAGGCGGGTTGGTCATCCAGGCGCTGCGCGAAGGCGCTGAGCCCGAGCCGCGCGTGGGCTTCACCGCGACCAAGAAACTCGGCAACGCCGTCATCCGCAACCGTGCCAAGCGCCGGCTGCGGGAGGCGGCGCGTCTTGGCTTGGCCGGGCGTGAACTGGCGGGCGTGGAGCTGGTGCTGATTGCACGGCGCGAGACCGGGTCTCTGCCGTTCTCCACCCTGCGCCGGAATCTGGCGAAAGCCCTGGACGAGGCGCTGGCATGAGCCCGGCGGCCTACATGCTCTCCGGTGCCGTCCGGGTGTATGAACTCACCCTGCGGCCGGTGATCGGCGCGAATTGCCGGTTTTTTCCCTCCTGCAGCGCCTATGCGCGTGAGGCCATCCGAGTCCACGGCGCGGGCCGTGGCGGGGTGCTTGCGGCGCGGCGGATTCTGCGCTGCCATCCCTGGCATCCGGGTGGGTACGACCCGGTTCCCCCACCTTTGAAACACTCCTGAAAGCCCCCATGGATCAGAAGCGTCTGCTGCTCGCCGTCTCCGTGTCGCTGGTTATCATGCTGGCGTTCACGTTCATCCAGGACAAGTTTTTGCCGCATCCGGCGCCAGTTCCGGCCCAAACGCAGGCCCAGGTGCAGTCGCCCGCAGTGGCGGAGCAGTCCGCGGGCGCGCCCGGCACCGCCGCGCAGCAGGCGCCGGCCCCCGGCCCGCGCCTGGCGGTGGACGCGCCGCTGATGCAGGGCAGCGTCGGCCTCACCGGCGCGGTGTTCGACGACGTGGTGCTGAAGCAGTACCACGACACGATCTCCCCGAACTCCCCGCTGGTGCAGGTCATGGGCCGCCGCGGCGGCGACAAGCCGAGCTATGTGCAGTTCGGCTGGAGCGCGCCCGCCGGGGTGACGGTGCCGAATGACAGCACGGTGTGGAACGCCAGCGCCGGTACGCTGACGCCGCAGACCCCGGTTACGCTTTCCTGGGATAACGGTCAGGGCCTGACCTTCCAGCTCCAGCTCGCCGTGGACGACAAGTACATGTTCACGGTCACGCAGAACGTGATTAACCACGGCGCCGCCCCGGTGCAGCTCTATCCGTGGTCCCGCGTGGTGCGCGACTACAAGCCGAAGGAGCCGTCAAGCTGGGTGCTGTTCGACGGTCCGCTCGGCGTGCTCAACGGCACACTCAAGCAGGTATCCTACGGCTCGCTGAAGTCCGACGGCGCCAAGGCGCCGGGCGGCGTCGCCTATACCGAGACCGCCCCGGGCGGTTGGATTGGCATCACTGACAAATACTGGCTCTCCGCCGTGGCGCCGGAGCAGTCTGCCAGCATGACCGGCTCCATGAGCTATGGCACGGTGCAGGACGGCGATGGCAGCGCCTACGAGACCTCGTTCATCACCGCCCAGCCGGTCACCGCAGCACCGGGTGGCAACGCCGCCTTCACCTGCCATGTCTTCACCGGCGCCAAGGTGGTGAAGATCCTGGATGCGTATCAGAGCGAGTACCACATCCCGAACTTCTACAAGGCTGTGGATTTCGGGCATCTGTACTTCCTGACCAAGCCGATCTTCTTCTGCCTGGACTACCTGAACTCCCTGCTCGGCAATTTCGGCCTGGCGATCATCGTGTTCACCGTCGGCGTCAAGCTGCTGTTCTTCCCGCTGGCCAGCTACTCCTACCGCTCCATGGGCAAGATGCGGCTGGTTCAGCCGAAGATCGCGGCGCTGCGCGAGCAGTACAAGGACGATGCGGCGAAGCTCCAGCAGGCGACGATGGAGCTGTACAAATCCGAGAAGATCAACCCGGCCTCGGGCTGCTTGCCGATGCTGCTGCAGATTCCGGTGTTCTTCTCGCTTTACAAGGTGATTTTCATCACCATCGAGATGCGCCAAGCGCCGTTCTACGGCTGGGTGAAGGACCTCTCTGTCCCTGACCCGACGAACCTGTTCAACCTGTTCGGTCTGCTGCCCTTCGACCCGACGGCGATCTACGAGCCGCTGCATCTCGGCGCGCTGCCGCTGATCATGGGCCTGACCATGTTCCTGCAGCAGAAGCTGAACCCCGCCCCGGCCGACCCGGCCCAGGCGCGGATGTTCCAGCTGATGCCGATCATTTTCACCTTCATGCTGGCGGGCTCGCCCTCTGGGCTGGTCCTGTACTGGGCATGGAACAACCTTCTTTCCGTGGGGCAACAATGGCTGATCATGCGCCAGACGACGGCACAGCCGCGGGCGGTTCCGGCGAAGAGCTGAACTTCCAGGCGGGGGAATTCACCCCCGCGCAGATCGAGGCAGGGCGGAAGCTCTTCGCCTCGGGCTGCGAGTTCTTTTACGCCGCGCAAACGCTGCAAACCCTGCCCGAGGCGGCAGGGGTGGAGCTTGCCTTTGCCGGGCGCTCCAATGTCGGCAAATCCTCGCTGCTGAACGCGCTCACCGGGCGCAAGGCGCTGGCGCGCGTGTCGCACCAGCCCGGGCGCACGCGTCAGCTCAACTTCTTCCGCTGCGCCGCCGGGCCCATCGTGCTGGTGGACATGCCGGGCTACGGCTATGCCGAGGCGCCGAAGGAGATCAAGCGCGATTGGCAGGGGCTGATGCTGGACTACCTGCGCGGGCGGCCGAATCTGCGCCGCGTGCTGCTGCTGCTTGATTCCCGGGTGGAGTTGAAAGTCTCCGACCAGACGGTGATGGAACTGCTCGACCAATCCGCTGTGCCGTTCCAGGTCGTGCTGACCAAGGCGGACGCGGTGAAGCCGGGCGCGCTCAAGCGCAAGCAGGACGAGATTCTGGCTTTGACGAAAAAGCACCCGGCGGCGTTGAACAGCCTGTTCACCACGTCTAGTGAGACGGGGCAGGGGATCGAGGAACTGCGCGCCTCCATCGCTGAGTTTCTGTAACAGGGGAGCGACATATGACCAGGGATGCCATGACCACCGCGGCCCGTGAGGCGGATATCGTCGCGCGCGCGCTGCCCTATCTGCGCCGCTATGCCGGCGCCACCATCGTGGTGAAGTATGGCGGGCACGCCATGGAGGGCAGCCTCGCCAACGAATTCGGTCGCGATATCGCGCTGCTCAAGCAGGTCGGCATCAACCCGGTGGTGGTGCATGGCGGCGGGCCGCAGATCAACGCCATGCTCAACCGCCTGGGTATTGAATCCAACTTCGTCCACGGCCTGCGCATCACCGACGCTTCGATGGTCGAGGTGGTTGAGATGGTGCTCTCCGGCACCGTGAACAAGCAGGTGGCGGGGCTGATCAACCGCGCCGGGGCGCTTGCCGTCGGCATCTCCGGCAAGGATGGCGGACTGATCCGTGCCCGCAAGGTGACGCGCACGATCAAGGACCCGGATTCCAACATCGAGCGTGTGCTCGATCTCGGCTTCGTCGGCGAGCCCTCCTTCATCGACACGCGCGTGATCCACGCCCTCACCGGCGCCGGGCTGATCCCGGTGATTGCGCCTGTTGGCAGTGGCGAAGATGGCGAGACCTACAACATCAACGCCGACACTGCAGCTGGGGCGATCGCAGGCGCCCTGAACGCGCAGCGCCTGCTGATGCTGACCGACGTGCCTGGCGTGCTGAACAAGAACAAGGAGCTGCTCTCCGACCTGACCATGGCGCAGGTGAAGGAGTTGGTCGCCGATGGCACGATCTCGGGCGGCATGATCCCGAAGGTGGAGACCTGCATGGAGGCCGTGACGCAGGGGGTGAAGGGTGCCACGATCCTGGACGGCCGTGTGCCGCACGCGCTGCTGCTGGAGTTGTTCACCGAGGGCGGCATCGGCACGATGATCCACAAATAAGGGCTGTCCGCCCGATTTGTTGCAGTTTCGTGAATATCTGAGCCGCTCGGAGGTTTCTTCTTTTCCGGCCAAATCCGCTGCTCTATCCCTGCTTCGGAAGCGAACCCGCGCAGGAGGCCAGCGTGAGCGAGCGTGTCTATAACGTCCTGTTTCTGTGCCGCGCCAACAGTGCCCGCTCGATCATGGCGGAGGCGGTCTTGCGCAAGCTAGGCGCGGCGCATTTCCGCGCTTTTTCCGCCGGCAGCCAGCCCAGCGGGGTGGTGCATCCGCTGGCACTGAAGGTGCTGGCCGATTACGAATTCGTCATCGACGGATTGCGTTCCAAGAGCTGGGACGAGTTCTCCGCCCCCGGCGCGCCGGAGATGGATTTCGTCTTTACCGTCTGCGACGAGACAGCCGCCGAACCGTGCCCGGTATGGCCCGGTCACCCGATGACCGCGCATTGGGGCATTGACGATCCGCTGGCGGTGGAGGGCACGGACATCCAGAGGGAGCGCGCCTTCGTACAGTCCTTTAAGTATCTACGCACGCGGATCAGCATTTTCCTCAGCCTGCCGCTGGCCAGCATCGACGCGCTGGCGCTGGGCGCAAAATTGCGCGAGATTGGCCATAGTGAAGGCGAGTCCGCGCAAGGTGTTCAAGGAAGTGACGCAAGACCCTGATTATAAAATTTATTTCAACCCCTCCTGTGGCACAGCCCGCAACGCGCTGGCGTTGCTACGGGAAGCGGGGATCGAGCCACAAGTCATTGAATATTTAAAAAACCCTCCTTCGCGGTCGGAGCTGGCCGCGCTGGCCAGGCAGATAGGCGGCGCTCGCCCGCTGCTGCGCGAGAAGGAGAAGCTGGCGGATGAGCTGGGCCTGAAGCAGGCCGATGACGAGGCGATTCTGGACGCCATCGCCGCCCACCCGATCCTGCTCAACCGCCCGGTGGTGGTATCGCCCAAGGGGGTGAAGGCCTGCCGCCCGGCTGATCTGGTGAAGGAACTGCTCTAGGGTTTGTTGAGGTTTGGGATTGCCGCAAAGGCTTGGCTGTAATTCAAGCTTTGGATGGAACGATTCGTGTTGTCTGACGCCCAATGGGCAAAGACGGAGCCTCATTGTATGGGCAAACCCAGAGGCCCTGGACGGACGGGGGACAACCGGCTGTTTCTTGGAGCCGTTCTAGGGACGACCCACACCGCCTGCCCTGGGCGTGATCTTCCGGCAGGGTTCGATCGCGGACAAGGCTTTCGATAGCAACAGCATCATTACCCAGGTGAACGAGCGCGGCGCAAAAATCCACATTGGGCAACACTCAAGGCGCGCCAAATCGTTCGACACCGACACAGCAACCTCCAAAAGGCGCCGCCTCATCGAGAATTTCTTCTTTAAACTCAAGGCGTTCAAGCGCGTCACCATGAGGGCCGACAAGACAGACCGAAGCTTCTCACCTTTGATCTATCTCGCCGCAGCCGCATCAATTCACGATGAACCTCAACAAACCGTAGACAGCGCTGTGGGGCGGGCCATGACCCGCCCCACGACGACTGAGCCAGTGGAAGTTCTCGCCAGGCCGCCGGATCTGAACCGTGCTCGAAGTACCAAGAAGAAACAGCAGGCAGATCAATCAGATTCTAATGAAAACTCGACACGGCGATTTTGCGCACGACCACTCGCGGTGTCATTTGGCGCAACGGGATTCGTTTCGCCACCTCCCTGCGCCGACACGAGGCTCGGATTCACACCCTGGGTGATCAGGTAGTTCATAACGGCATCGGCGCGCTTCTCCGACAGCTGTTGGTTAGTTGTGATCCCTTGTTGCTGCAGCCCCGGGCCGATCGGCGTATTGTCCGTATAACCGGTAATGATAAGCTTCTGCGTCTGCTGGGGCGCGAGTTTGTACGCCATCTTAGCGAGGATGCTCTTCCCCTTTGCCGATATTTGCCAGCTACCCGACGCGAAAAGCGTGTCGCTTTCCAGCGTGTATTTGATTGCGCTACGCAGGTGGGCAATTTTGGTCTGCGCATCTGTCAACTGTTGCTGAAGCTGTTGGTTTTGTGACTGCAACTGCTGGTTTTGCGTCTGCAAATCATTATAGGCACTCCGAGAGACGCAAGCGGAAAGCACCAGAGGCGCCGCGACCGCGAGTACCACCATCCTCAATTTTGAAGCGCGAGCACGCATTTCGAATCCTCCTCGATTAAACAATCCCTAAAGTTATTCTATGCTAAGCTCTTCTACGGTAGGCATTAGGTCTGGTGTCGAAATTGATTCAAATCAAGATTGTTTGCGTTTTTTTGTATCGCGCTGCGCGCGACATTACGAAAGCGCATAAACACGCCGCTTAGCTGAGTACGGGCAGGACGCGTCGGCTAAAGATCATGCCTCTTGCCCGCGCATCTTGGGCGGGTTCAGTGCCTGGCCGTGGCTCAAAACCCTAGCCCGGCTGGGCTCCATCGTGATCGGGCTGGCGGCTGTGGGAATGTTCGCGACGATGTGAGGCGGGCGACGCATGTGGTGATCTTCCGCGCCACCGCGCGGGTCCTGGATGAGGATTACGCAACTACGGCCGCGCTTTTGCGCGAGATGGCGCTGCGTGATTTCGGCTGCCTGGAATTCCACGCCGTGACTGCGGGAGACCAGGAAATCGCACTGTCCTACTGGACGGATCTCGCCGCCATCACAGCCTGGAAGGTGCAAGTTGAGCATCTAGCGGCGCAAAGGTTGGGACGCGAACGCTGGTACTCCAATTATCACGTGCAGATCGCGCGGATTGAGCGCGACTATTCGTCTCCCAAGGATGCACCGTAGCCTCGGCACACCGGAGAGCCTCCAGCATCGCCAACAGCTGCGCCACGCAAAACCACAACATGGCGGCGCAGCCCAGCATCGAGGCCACACCGATCACGATATTTTCGTTCAGAGCCAAAAGCATCGTCCAGTTCCCTCCCTAAGATTAGAACAAATTCATCTGCCCGGCGGCCGCTTTTGGCCGGGGCACCGTAAATTGCGTGCAATCCAGTGCCGCTTTGCCGCCTTCCAGCCCGTATTGCGTCACCGCGCGGGCAAAGCGCTGCTGCAGCATCTCCGCATAGGGCCCGGAGCCGGTGAAGCGGCTGCCAAAGCGCGGATCATTCAGTCGCCCGGCGCGGCTTTGCCGGATCAGGCTCAGCACATGGCTGGTGCGCTCGGGCAGATGTTTTTCAAGCCAGTCTGTGAACAGCGGTGCCAACTCGTGCGGCAGGCGGACGAGCGTTGTATGCGCGCTGCACGCCCCGGCCTTCGCCGCCGCCGCCAATATGCTCTCCAACTCAGCGTCGTTCACGCCCGGGATCATCGGCGAGGCCATCACGCCAACGGGAATGCCAAGAGCCGAAAGCTCGGTGATTGCCGCCAGCCGCCGGGCCGGGGAGGCCGCGCGCGGTTCCATCGCCCTGGCCAGAGCCGGGTCCAGCGTGGTGACGGAAATATACACCTTGGCCAAATTCCTGGCTGCCATGCGCGACAAAATGTCGGCATCGCGCAGCACGCCGGCGGATTTGGTGACGATACCGACCGGGTTGTTGAACTTCTCCAGCACTTCCAGAATCGAGCGGGTGAGGGCGAGCGTGCGCTCCGCGGGCTGGTACGGGTCGGTATTGGAACCAAGCACGATGACGCTGGGCTTGTACCCGGGGCGGGAGAGTTCCTTCTCCAGCAGGCGCGGCGCCTCCGGCTTGAACACGATCTTGGTCTCGAAATCGAGCCCTGGGGAAAAGCCGAGATAGGCGTGGCTGGGGCGGGCGAAGCAATAGATGCAGCCATGTTCGCAGCCCCGGTACGGGTTCACGCTCTGCTCGAAGACGATATCCGGGCTGTCATTGCGGGAGATAACGCTGCGCGTGGTATCGCGGATCAGCGTGGTTTGCGGCTTGGCGGCGCTTTCCTCGGGCAGGTCCCAGCCATCGTCGAAGGCTTCTACCCGGGCGCTCTCGAAGCGGTTCGGCGGGTTCACGGCCGTGCCACGGCCCTTGATCATGCCGTGCCTGACCTCGCTGTTGATCTGCAATCGGGACGCCGCCATGGTGTTCATGCTCCGTTCTGCGGTGCACAAAATCATTTCGCATTGCGATAGTCAAGAACAAATATAGAACATTTTTGTTGCAGGCATGTTCGGCCTGCAAATTCAGACGGTTACGATTCGTTGATGGTCTGAAAATGTTCCTTGAGCCGGGGCAGCAGCTCAACCAGGTTGCAGGGGCGGTGCCGGGAATCGAGCTGGAAGCGCAGAATCTCGTCCCAGCCGTCCCTCACCGCGCCGGTCGAGCCGGGCAGGGCGAACAGATAGGTTCCGTCCGCAACGCCGCCCAGCGCGCGGGACTGCATGGTGGAGGTGCCGATCTTGGCATAGGAGAGCCACCGGAACAGTTCGCCGAAGCCCTCGATCTCCTTGTCCAGCACGCGCCGGTAGGCCTCAGGCGTGACATCACGCCCCGTCACCCCGGTGCCGCCGGTGGTGATGACCACATCCACGCCAGGATCCGCGACCCAGGCGGCAAGCCGTGCTGCGATGGCGTCCACATCGTCCTTGATGATCGCCCGCTCCGCGAGCACGTGGCCCGCGGCGGTGAGCCGCGCCACCAATGCGCCGCCGGAGGTGTCGTTCTCCAGCGTGCGGGTGTCGGAGATCGTCGCCACCGCGATACGCACCGGCAGGAACGGCGCGCTCTCGTCGATCCGGCTCAATTCGCGTCTGCGGTATAGACGTCAAGCTTGAGATGCGGGAAGTCGCCTTCCGCCAGTTCGCTCAGGCTCTCCGGCTTGATCCCGATCTCTTCCGCATAGAGCCAGCTATCCGCCAGCACCTGGCGCACGTAGCGCCGCGTCGCATCATTCGGGATGGTTTCGATGTAGAGCAGCGGGTCGCTATGATCCTGCATTTGCGCGTACCAGGAGGCGGCGGCGCCCGGCCCGGCATTGTAGCTGGCCAGGATCTCCAGCAGAGAGTTGTTGATGCCAGGTTGCCCCCCGAGATAGCGCAGATAGGCCTGCCCCAGGGCGAGATTGGCCGAGGGGTCGGACAGCGAGCCATTCACGCCCTCGGTGCGGCGCACCGAGGCGGCGGTGGCGGGCATCAGCTGCATCAGCCCACGTGCGCCGCAGCTGGAAACGGCGTTGGCGTCGAAGCCGGATTCCGTGCGGGTGACGGCATAGACCAGCGACGGGTCGACCGTGAAACCGCCCGTTGGATGCAGGGAGGGCAGCGGAAGCCTGGCGCCGGCGATCTCATCCACCGGGCTCGGCATGCTGCCGGCAATGGCCACGGTGACGTCGACCAGCCCGGCGCGGGCGGCCACGGCCATCACCGAGCGGGCGAGTGGCTGGTTGCTTTGCATCTGCGGCCACAGCGCGCGCAGGGCCGTGGCGGCCTGCTCGGACTCGCCGATTTGCAGCAAGGCGAAAGCGCGATGCCCCTCGGGGAGGGCGTCAACGGCGATGACATCGGCTTCCGTCAGTGTCGCGGAGATACCGGTGGGGCCGAAACCCTGGCCGAGCAGCTTGGCGGCGAGCATGCCATAGAAGGTGCTGCCGGCCCAGGCGGCTTGGTGCAGCCAGTTCAGATATTGCTCCGGCTGCTGCATGCGCAGCGCCGCGCGCGCGGCCCAGAACTGGCTGGCGGCGCGGTCGTCATCCGAGATGCCGGTGATCTGCGCCGTGGCGGCGAAGATCTTGGCGGCGGTGCCGATGTTGCCGTGCTGCCAGGCGTCCAGCCCGGTCATGAAGCGCTGGTGCCAAGTGTCGCTGTCCGGCGCGAAGGTCGGCGCGGCGGCCGCGCTCGGGGTGATGGTGGTTTCCGGCATCAGCGCCGTTTGCGATGGCGGCGGCAGTTGCGACCGGCTCAGCTTGTGCTGCATGAGCTTGTAGATGTCGGCTGCTTCCGGTTCGCCCGAATACTGCGCCCACCAGGCCGTGAGTTCCGCGGGTTTGGTGATGTAATCCGCGCTCAGATAGCGCGCGGCCAGCACGCTGCCGAGCAGGGTGGTGTCGCCCAGCCGGCCAATCAGGCGGTCGGCTGCGGCGTAGGCGCCTTTATCCTGCAGTTGCAGGACGCGCTGGTAAATTGCCACGTCGCTGGGGGCGAGCGGTTGCGGCAAGGTGATTTCCACCTCGCCCGACGGGGCATTGCGCGGTACGGCGTAGGCCACGCTATCGCCATTCATGGCGCTAAGCGGCGCTGTGGGGGGCTGAGTCGTTCCCTGGCCTTGTCCCAAATCAGGGGACTTCGCCGATGCCTTCGTGGGGGACACGAGGCTAAGGGCGAAAACGGAAGCCGTGGCAAGAGCCAGACGGATGCCGCTCAGGCGGGGAAGCGGTTTAGGGGCTCCTCGCATGGTTAATGCCCTACACGGCATATCCATGCGACGCAACTATAATCGACGAGACAAATCTCGTGTTTTTGGACGTTTCCTCTAGGTTTCAGCGGTTTGCAAGGGGGGATTATGATCAAATTTTTGTGAAAATCAGGCCGGCGGAACGCTGTTTAGCCAGGCTTTTAGGGTCAGCAGGTCCCGCCATGCCTCCGCCTTGGCCAGCGGCGTGCGTAGCAGGTATGCAGGGTGATAGGTCGCGAGGCATGGCAGGGGCGCGCTCAAACCGGCGATCTCCGCCTCACGCCAAGTGCCGCGCAGGCGGCGTATGCCCATGGCCCCCTCCGCCGGGAGCAGCGCCTTGGCCGCCACCACGCCGAGGGCCAGAAGCCCGCGTGGGGCGATGAGCGCGATCTGGCGGTGCAGGAAGGGCAGGCACAGTGTGACCTCGGCCTCCGTGGGGGGGCGGTTTCCCGGCGGGCGCCAGGGCACGGTGTTGATGACGCGCACCTTGGTACGGTCCAGCCCTATGCTCTCCAGCATGCGGTCCAGCAGCTGCCCGGCTTGGCCGACGAAGGGCTTGCCGGCGCGGTCTTCCTCGCCGCCCGGCGCTTCGCCCACGATGATCAGCCGCGCATCCGCCGCGCCATCGGCGAAGGCCAGCTGGGTCGCGGTATCGCGCAGCGCGCAGCCGGTGAAATTGCGCAGCGCCTCTTCCAGTTCGGCCAAGCTCTGGCAGGCTTCGGCGATCTTGCGCGCCTCGGCCGGGCCGGCGGGCATGGCGGGGGCGTGGCGTGGGGCCTTCGCTGGCCGCGGGGGGGCTACGGGCGGCGCTTCCGCTGGCGGAGGCGGCGGGGCGGCATGGCGGCGGTCCTGCGGCGCGTCCAGCAGCGCCTCATCCGCGCCCCATTCCCATTGCAGGCGTAATGCCTCAAGCAGTTCCATGCAGCTTATTTACCTGTTCCGGGGCGGATTGAAATCATTCTCAGCTCCCCTTACACCCGTTTGGGATATAGCTCTTAATTACACCGGGTCTGGTGAAATGGCCGGGTTTGGTAACAGGAAGGAAGCAATATAATGTCGGACGAAACCCTGCCCCGCGAAGCGATGGAATTCGATGTTCTGGTCGTTGGCGCCGGTCCGGCTGGCCTCACCGCCGCGATCAAGCTGAAGCAGCTCAATCCTGAACTTTCTGTCTGTGTCGTGGAGAAGGGCAGCGAGGTCGGCGCGCATATCCTCTCAGGCGCGGTGCTGGAGCCGCGGGCACTGAAGGAACTCTTCCCGGATTGCGACCCGGGGCTGATCCCGCTCGCCACCCCGGTCGCCGAGGACAAGTTCATATTTCTGTACGACGAGACCAAGGCATTTTCCATGCCGACGCCGCCGCAGATGCATAACGAGGGCAATTACATCGTCTCCCTCGGCAACGTGGTGCGCTGGCTCGGCCAGCAGGCGGAAGAGCTGGGCGTGGAGATCTACCCAGGCTTCGCCGCCGCCGAGGTGCTGGTGGAGGGGGGGCGCGTCGTCGGCGTCGCCACCGGCGACATGGGCATCGGCAAGGATGGTCAGCCGACCGAGAACTTCCAGCGCGGCATGGAGCTGCGCGCCACTTATACCGTGTTCGCCGAGGGCTGCCGCGGCTCGCTCTCCAAGCAGCTGATGAGCGAGTTCAAGCTGCGCGAGAACTGCGACCCGCAGACCTACGGCATCGGCATCAAGGAGCTGTGGGAGGTCAAGCCCGAGAAGTTCCAGAAGGGCCTGACCGTGCACAGCATCGGCTGGCCGCTGAAGTCCGACACCTATGGCGGCTCCTTTCTCTATCACTTCGGCGAAAATCTGGTCGCGATCGGCTTCGTCGTCGGGCTGGACTACACAAACCCGTATCTCTCGCCCTTCCAGGAGTTCCAGCGCTACAAGACGCACCCGGCCATCGCGCCGACCTTCGAAGGCGCCAAGCGTATCTCCTACGGCGCGCGCGCGCTGAACGAGGGCGGCTTCCAGTCCCTGCCCAAGCTCACTTTCCCTGGTGGCGTGCTCATCGGCTGCGCCGCTGGCACGCTGAACGTGCCGAAGATCAAGGGCACCCACACCGCGATGAAATCCGCCATCGTCGC
>DATIWS010000023.1:0-2631 GCA_035519275.1 Acidocella sp.
CATCGTCGAGCACCTGCAGCAGGATGTTGAACACATCCTCATGCGCCTTCTCCACCTCGTCGAACAGCACCACCTGGTACGGGCGCCGGCGCACGGCCTCGGTGAGCACGCCGCCTTCATCGTAGCCGACATAGCCCGGAGGCGCGCCGATCAGCCGCGAAACGGAGTGCTTCTCCATGAACTCGCTCATGTCGATGCGCACCATCGCGCGCTCGTCGTCGAACAGGAATTCCGCCAGCGCCTTGGTCAGTTCCGTCTTGCCGACGCCCGTCGGCCCGAGGAACAGGAAGCTGCCGATCGGCCGGTTCGGGTCCTGCAACCCTGCCCGGGCGCGGCGCACGGCGTTCGAGACCGCAACCAGCGCCGCCTCCTGGCCCACCACGCGCTCGCGCAGATTATGCTCCATGTGGAGCAGCTTGGCCCGCTCGCCTTCAAGCATCTTCTCCACCGGCACGCCGGTCCAGCGCGAAACGACGGCTGCGATCTGATCCTCCGTCACCGCATCGTTCACCATCTGGCCGTCCTGCTTGTCGGCAAGCTGCTTCTCCAGCTCCGGGATGCGCCCGTAGAGAAGCTCCGAGGCCCGGGCGAGATCGCCTTTGCGCTGCGCCACCTCCACATCGTTGCGCGCCTGCTCCAGCTGCTCCTTCACCTTTTGGGTGCCGGCCAGCTGTGCCTTCTCCGCCTGCCACTTCGCGGTCAGCTCGGCGGATTTCTCCTCCAGCTCCGCCAGCTCATGCTCCAGCTTTTCCAGCCGCTCGCGGGAGGCCGCATCGGTCTCCTTCTTCAGCGCCTCGCGTTCGATCTTCAGCTGGATCAGCCGGCGGTCCAGCTCGTCCAGTTCTTCCGGCTTGCTGTCCACCTGCATGCGCAGGCGCGAGGCCGCCTCGTCCATCAGGTCGATCGCCTTATCGGGCAGGAAGCGGTCGGTGATGTAGCGGTTGGAGAGGGTCGCCGCCGCAACCAATGCGGCATCAGCAATCCTAACGCCGTGGTGCAGCTCGTATTTCTCCTTGATGCCACGCAGGATGGAGATGGTGTCCGCCACGCTCGGCTCGTCCACGAACACCGGCTGGAAGCGCCGCGCCAGCGCCGCGTCCTTCTCCACATGCTTGCGGTATTCGTCGAGCGTCGTGGCACCCACGCAATGCAGCGCGCCGCGCGCCAGTTCGGGTTTCAGCAGGTTGGAGGCATCCATGGCCCCATCCGCCTTGCCTGCGCCGACGAGGGTGTGCATCTCGTCGATGAACAGGATGATCTCGCCTTCCGCCGACTCGATCTCCTTCAACACCGCCTTCAGCCGCTCCTCGAACTCGCCGCGGAACTTCGCGCCCGCGACCATGGCGCCGAGGTCCAGCGCCAGCACCCGCTTGTTGCGCAGGCTCTCCGGCACGTCACCGTTCACGATGCGCAGCGCCAGCCCTTCCACGATCGCGGTCTTGCCCACGCCCGGCTCGCCAATCAGCACCGGGTTGTTCTTGGTGCGCCGCGCCAGCACCTGGATGGTGCGGCGGATTTCCTCGTCACGCCCGATCACCGGGTCCAGCTTCTGGTCCCGCGCCAGTTGCGTCACGTCGCGCGCGTATTTCTTCAACGCGTCGAATTGCTGTTCCGCCGTGGCGCTGTCCACCTTACGGCCCTTGCGCACCTCGTTCACCGCCCGCTCCAGCGCCTGGGCCGAAGCACCGGCAGCCTGCAGCACCTTTCCGGCCGGCGTGCCGCTCGCGGCCAGCGCCACCAGCATGCGGTCCTGGGCCACGAAGGCGTCGCCCGCCTTGGCCGCGGCCTGCTGCGCAGCGTCCAACACCCGCACGAGGTCCGGCGTAATACCCGGTTGCCCGGCGCCCGAGCCCTGCACCTTGGGGATCTTGTGCACCGCCTCATCCGCCGCGCGCTTGGCCACGGCCGGGTCGCCGCCCGCCATGCGGATCAGCCCGCTGGCGGCACCTTCCTCGTCATCCAGGAACGCCTTGAGCAAATGCTCCGGCGTGATCTGCTGGTTATATTCGCGCATGGCGATGGTCTGCGCCGCCTGCACAAACCCGCGCGCGCGTTCCGTGAACTTCTCAAAATCCATAAATCTGCTCCCTCATCCGTCCCTTAAAAAAGGCAACGCCAAGTCTCGTCCCTCAACAGGCGACGCGGACCTTGCCAGCCCAACATGGGCAGGAACATGATCTACCTCAAGAGGTGCAAGAAATGAGACTCCATTCGCTCTACCGCTACCCGGTGAAGGGCCTCACGCCCGAGCGCCTGGCACAAGCCACGCTCAGCCCGGGGCGCTGCCTGCCTTGGGACCGTGCCTTCGCCCTGGCGCAGGGGGACGCACAACTAAACCCGGACCATCCGGCCTGGATCTCCAAGACCAACTTCATGTGCCTGGCGCGCAACGCCAAGGCCGCGTTGCTGGACACACGTTTCGGCGAAGCAGCCGGAACCCTGACCATCGCCGCGCCGGACGGCGCCAGCCTCACCGCCTCACCCTTCACGCCGGAGGGCCGCGCCGAACTCACCAGCTTCCTCACGGCCTTCCTGGGCGAGGAAGCCCGCCACGGCGCTGAAGGCCAGGCCCCGCAATTCCACTATTTCCCCGCGCACAGCTTCTGCGACCACAAGACCCAGGTCGTCAGC
>DATIWS010000024.1:0-2030 GCA_035519275.1 Acidocella sp.
GATAGCCGAAAATCGTGTCCACGCCCTGCGCTGTCAGCGCGCGGAGGAGTGCCTCCGCGCCCGATTTCATCAGTTCGCTCGTTGCGATCGTGCCGTCCATGGTCTGTCCTGCCGGTCAGGGGGAAAAATACTACGGCAGCGATTAGCCTTAGCGGCGGTGGAGGTCAATCGGCATTTTTTATAAAATTTACCAAATCGCCGATGAAACTTTCCGAAAGTTGCGTGGAAGAGGTGATTCTTGAATGAATTATTTGCATGTCTGAGGTGCCCACCAACCTCTGGTGGCGGAACCATGTGCCTTGGCGCTTGGTGTACTGGTGCGTGACCAGCACGGCGCGGGCCTTGGCGTCCTCCAGCGGGATCTCGCCGCGCAGATAGGCCCCCAGCTCCGGCACGCCATGGGCGCGCATCAGCGGCAAGGCGGGGTCCAGCCCCAGGGCGAGGAAGTTGCGCACCTCCTCCATCGCGCCCTGCTCCAGCATGGCGTCGAAGCGGGTTTCGATTGCCTCGCGCAGGGCGGCGCGCGGCGGGTCGAGCAGGATCATTTTCAATCGCCAGCCGGTCAGGCGTTCGGTGGGCTGCGCCTGCCAGAAGGCCAGCCCCTTGCCGGTGGAGAGCAGCACCTCATAGGCGCGGGCGATGCGCTGGGAGTCGCCCGGCTTCAGCTTCGTTGCGGTTTCGGGGTCCAGCTTCACGTGGAGCGCTTCGGGTCCGATCTCGGCGATCAGCCGGCGCGCTTCCTCGCGTGCCGCCGGGTCCGGCTCCGGGATATCGGCGATGCCGTTGACCAGCGACGAGAAATACATGCCCGTGCCGCCGCAGAGGATCGGGAACTCCGCCTCCGCCATCTCGGCCAGCGCGGCCTCGCGCCACCAGGCGGCGTTGGCGGGCTCGGCGGCGGCGCGCACGCCGTAGAGCCGGTGCGGGGCGAGCGCCTCATCCTCCGGGCTCGGCCGGGCGGTGATGATGCGCAGCTCCCGGTAGCACTGCATGGCATCGGCATTGATGACGGTGCCGCCCAAACGCTGCGCCAGGGCCAGGGCCAGGGCGGATTTGCCGCTGGCGGTCGGCCCGGCGATGATTAACGCCTGCCGTTGCCGAAGTTCACTCTCTGTCTTACCAGTCACGCCCATGTCTTATATCGTCACTTTGGTTGCCAACCGGCAAGCCGGTTCCTTGTCCCAGGCGGACGCCACCCGCGCGCTGGAGTTCTGTGCCGGCATGCACCCCAACTGGCTCAGCCCAGGCCATGCGGTGGAATTCACCGTGCAGGCCGTGCCGGACCGCGCCGCCCTGCAGGCAGCGTTCGAGCACAAGGCGGTGGACGTGTTCGCGATGAAATTCCGCGGCCGGCGCAAGGCTGTGCTGGTGGCGGACATGGATAGCACCATCGTCACCTGCGAGACGCTTGACGAGCTGGCGGCCTTCGCCGGGCTGAAGGACGAGATCGCGGAGATTACCAAACGGGCGATGAACGGCGAGCTGGATTTCGCCGCCGCGCTGCGCGAGCGCGTGGCGATGCTGAAGGGGCTGAAGCTGTCGGCGCTTGAGGCGACCTGGGCGGAAATTCAGTTTTGCCCCGGCGCGCGCGAGCTTGTCGCCACCATGCGCGCTCATGGCGCGACCACGGCGCTGGTCTCGGGCGGGTTCACCTTCTTCACCTCCCGTGTGGCGGCGGAGATTGGCTTCGACATTCACCGCTCCAACGAGCTGCTGGATAACGGCTCGGAGTTGACCGGGGCCGTGGCCGAGCCGATCCTGGACAAGAACGCCAAGCTGACCACGCTGCGGGAGCTGGCGGAAAAGCGCGGGGTGAAGCTGGCTGCCACGTTGGCGGTGGGCGACGGCGCCAACGACCTGCCGATGTTGAAAGAGGCCGGGCTGGGCATCGCCTACCACGCCAAGCCGGTGGTGGCGGCGCAGGTGGCCAACAGGGTCGAGCATACGGACTTGACCTCGCTGCTATTCGCGCAAGGATACCCCGCAAGCGCGTTCAAGACCGGGGAGTAAGACATGAAGACGAGAGCGGC
>DATIWS010000025.1:0-5297 GCA_035519275.1 Acidocella sp.
GGCGGGTTGGTGGAATAGCGGAACAGCCCGCCAATGCCGCCCGTGGCCAGCAGCACGCGGTCCGCCGGCAAGGCGAAACTCTCGCCGCCGCGTACGGCGAGCACGCCGGTCACACCGGAATCATTGGTGAAAATCAGCCGCGCTGTGGCGTCGAGCACCTTAATATGCCCAGCCGCCCGCACCCGTTCGATCAGCGCGCGCATGATCTCAGCCCCGGTGGCATCGCCATTGGCGTGCAGAATTCGCGGCCTCGCGTGCGCCGCCTCCAGCCCCAAAGCCAAGTCACCCGCCGCATCCCGGTCGAAGCGCACGCCCAGGCGCAGCAGCGTTTCCACCATGGCCGGTCCGGCTGAGATAATCCGATCCACCGCCGCGCGGTCACACAGCCCCGCTCCTGCCACCAGCGTGTCCTGCACGTGCAGGGCGACACTGTCCTCCGCCCCCACAGCCGCCGCCAGCCCGCCCTGGGACATGGCGCTCGCCGCCGCTGCACCCAACGGCCCGGCATTGAGCAGCATGACCGGATGCGGCGCCGCGGCCAGTGCGGCCGTCAGCCCCGCCACGCCGCCGCCGATGATGACAATCATTTGACCGCCAGCATTCGCTCGACAGCACGCCGGGCCGGGGCAAAGAACTCGGCCGGGATCGTCACCTCGGTCTGCATCTCCTCCAGCGCCTTGCGGATGTTCTTCAGCGTGATCCGCTTCATGTGGGGGCAGAGATTGCACGGACGGACGAACGCCGTGCCCGGATTGGCCTGGGCAATGTTGTCGCTCATCGAGCATTCGGTAATCAGCGCCACGCGGGCGGGTTTCTCCCGCTTCACGTAGTCGGCCATCACCGCGGTGGAACCGGAGAAATCCGCCACCTCCACCACCTCGGGCGGGCATTCGGGGTGCGCCAGGATCACCACGCCCGGATGCGTCTGCCGCAGTTGCACGATCTCCTGCGCGGTGAAGCGTTCATGCACCTCGCAATGGCCCTTCCAGGCGATGATCTTCACGCTGGTTTCCTTGGCGACATTCTGGGCCAGGAACTCGTCGGGGATCATGATCACTTCCGGCACGCCCAGCGATTCCACGACCTTCTTGGCATTGCCCGAGGTGCAGCAGATGTCGGACGCGGCCTTCACCGCCGCCGAGGTGTTCACATACGCCACCACCGGCCGGTCGGGGTACCTGGCCCGCAGCAGCGCCACGTCTTCCGCCGTGATCGATTCCGCCAGCGAGCAGCCGGCCAGGGCGTCCGGGATCAGCACGGTCTTTTCCGGGTTCATCAGCTTCGCCGTCTCGGCCATGAAATGCACGCCGGCCAGCACGATGACATCGGCATCGGCCTTCTCGGCCTCGCGCGCCAGGGCCAGGCTGTCGCCCACAATATCGGCGACGCCGTGGAAGATATCCGGGGTCTGGTAGTTATGCGCCAAAATCACGGCGCGACGCTTGCGCTTGAGTTCGAGGATCGCTTCGGCGTCCTCCGCCATGGTTGCCCATTCGATGGGTGGGATGACACGGGAAACACGGTCGTACAGGTCAAGCGGCATCGCGCACTCCTTTTATACTCAACGTGAGTATAAATCTTGCAGGCGCAGTTATACTCATAGTGAGAATAAGCTTGCAACAATTATCTCACGAGGGGCAGCTTTGTGCCGGAGACACCGCGTTCCTCCAGCACCGCCTGACGGAAGCGGAACAGCTTGGCCGGGCGGCCAGCGAGACCCGAGGTGTATTTGCCGGTTTCCTCCACCAGCTCCTGCTGCTCGATAAGGCGGCGGAAGTTCGGCTTGTGCAGGGTCTGCCCGGCCAGGGCCTCCATGGTCTGCTGCAATTCCAGCAGGGTGAACTCGTGCGCCAGCAGCTCGAACACCACCGGGCGGTATTTGATCTTGGCGCGCAGCCGGGCGATCGCGGTGGCGAGGATGCGGCGGTGGTCGTGCGTCATCTCCTTGCCGGGTACGGGCTCACCCTCCCCAGAGCAGGCGCGGCGGGCTTCGGGCACCAACCCGGCCTCCCAGAGCAGCTCGTAGCGCTGCAACACCAGCTCTTCGTTCCAGCCCTCCGCGCCGAACAGCCCGGCCACCCGCGCCTGCCGGGCCGCATCCGCCCCGGCCCAGGCATGCAGCCGGGGCAGTATGGCCGCCACATGCAACGTCCCAGCTCCCTGGCGCGCATCCTCCCAGGGAAAATATTCGTACCAGCTATGCCATTCGGCGCCGGGGTACTCCGCCACCACCTCGCGGGTCAGGCCCAGATAGGAGATGGAAATGCCGCGCGCGGCGCCGCGCTGCTGATCGGCGAAGGTGTAGAGCTGCTCCACATAGCCGAGCGGATGGTGCGTCTGCCGCTCCACCCAGGCCCGCAGCCCGGTCTGGAGGGAGCGATGCCCCGTCTCCAGCGGGCCGGAAGGCAGTGCAAAGCCGGAATCGATGGTGAGCACGCGCGGATCGCCATCCGTCACCGCGGCAAGAACCGCAATCAGCTCGGCCTGGACTATTCCACCTTCCATGCCTCCTTGTCGCGCATTTGCCCCCGCGCGGGAAGCATACGGCCACGCGGCGGGCTTCTATTGATCCCCACGCGCTTACCGCATAGGTTGCGCCACCCCGCCGCGCGCCGCGCGGCTTTGTCTTTGGCGCGGCTGGCCGCCCCGGCCCGGATTTGATGGTCTAGCATGAGAATTTTATTTGCTTTCGAAAATCCTCTGCCGAATGCTGAGGCTGACGCCGAAGTGTTCGCCACGACCGCCAAATATCTTAGCCCGTTGACCGAAGGCGCCTGGCTGCATGCGCCTGTCGCCGCGGGCTCCACGCCAGAGGCAGTGGGCCGGATGGTGGGGATACCGATCGTCCGGGCCTGGGCGCCGCTGAAGCCCGCGGCGCTGCGGCATTTCTGCTGCGGCCTGACGATTCCGCTGCGCCGGGAGTTCCGCCAGGCGGATTTCGTTTATACCCGCAATCTCTGGGTGGCGTGGATGTCCATCCTGTCCGGCCAGCGCGTGGTGTTCGACCATTACCGCCCCTGGCCTGACCAGATCCCGCCGCTACAATTCTGGCTGTACAAGCTGTTCACGCATGAGCGGTTCCTGGGCAGCATCTGCCACTCGGAATACACACGGCAGAAATACATCGAGCTCGGCGTGCCCGCCGCCAAGCTGCATTGCGTGCATAACGGCTTCGAGCCCGCGCGGTTCGAGGCGGCAATCCCGCTCGACGAAGCCAAGCGCCAGATCGGCGTGCCGCCCGAGGCCAAGACGGTCGTCTATACCGGGCGGATCAACCACAAGAAGGGGCTGGAGCTGGTCATCCGGGCCGCCCGCCAGCTTCCCGAGCTGCTGTTCATCCTGGTCGGCTCCTATGGCGACGGCCCGATCGAGCGCCTCGCCGCCGAGCTGCCGAATGTCCGCGTCGTGCCCTGGCAGACCGAGGCAACGCTCGGGCGCTATATCTTCGCGGCCGATGTGCTGCTCATCCCGCCCTCGCTCCAGCCTCTGGCCAAGTTCGGCTCCACCGTGCTGCCGCTGAAGCTGTTCTTCTATCTCGGCTCGGGCCGGCCGATCCTGGCCGGGGACACGCCGGATGTGGCGGAGGTGCTGCGCGCTGACGAGACCGCCCTGCTCTGCCAGCCGGATTCGCTGGATGCGCTGGTGGACGGGCTGCGGCAACTGACCACCGATGAGGCTCTGGCCGCCCGCCTCGCCACGGCGGCGCGGGAGCACAGCAGGAACTACACCTGGGAAGCCCGGGCGCGGAAAATCGCGGGCATCATCGCCAACTGGCGGCAATCCGCCTCGCCGGCGCCGGGCACCTGGGGCCGCAGGCAATCGCGCAACTGGCTCGGCCAGTCCCGCCGCTGGTTCGTGCATTTCGCGCGCACACGCTCCTGGATCCTGCCGCCGGGCGCACTGGCCCCGGCTGACAAAACGCCGCCGCGCTGAATGGCGGAAGAGCGTAACGCGCCGGAAGACGCCATGGCGCAGCACCGCCGGGCTCTGGGCCGGGGGTTCAACTGGCTGGGCGGCGCCACGATCATCGCCAAGGTCACGGATTTTTCGACCATCCTGGTGGTGCTGCTGTTCCTGAGCAAGCAGCAGGTCGGCATCGGCTCGCTGGTCGTCTCCATCGGCATGGTCGTCGAGGCGTTCGACGGCCTGGGCACCGGCGATGCGCTGGTGCAGGCGCGTTCCGTCACCCGCCGGCAACTCGATTCATTATTCTGGTTCATCCTCGGCGCGGCGGGCGTGGTCGCGGCGCTGACGCTGGCCGCCGCCCCGGCAATACAGGCCATCTATGGCGTGCCGGGCATGGCGGCGTATTTCCTCGCGGTGGCGGCCAAGCAGCCGCTGGTCGCCGCTGCGGTGATTCCGCTAGCCAGACTGAACCGCGCGCTGCGCTACGAGCAGATCGCTGTCGTCAATGTCGGGGCGACGTTCGGCGCGGCGCTGGCGCGGGCCGGCATCGCCCTGGCGGGCGGCGGGGCCTGGGCGCTGGCCGGGGGCTACGCGGCGAGCGGCGTGTTCATCCTGGCGGGCGCGCTGCTGGTCAGCCCCTTCCGGCCGCGGCTGCGCTTCAACATAGCCGAGATCGCGCCGCTGCTGCATTTCGGCCTGCGCTCCTCCTCGGCCAACATCTTCGAGCAGATCTTCAAGAATATCGACTTCCTGCTCGTCGGCTGGTTCTACGGCGCGGCACCGCTGGCCGTGTACCGGGTAGCGTTCGACGTGGCGATGGAACCGGCAATGGCCATCGGCACCATCATCAACCGCACCGCCCTGCCGGTGTTCGCCCGGGCCGCCGCCGTGCCGGAGCATCTCACCGGGGCGCTGCTCTGGTCGCTGCAACGGCTCACCGTGCTGAACGCGCCGCTGATGGCTGGGATACTGCTCCTGGCCACGCCGCTCACCGCCTTGCTGCACGATAGCCAAGGCCACAGCTACGCTGCCGCCGCGCTGCCGATGCAGATCCTCGCCTTGGCGGCGATATTGCGGATAACCTCGCAGCTGCTCACCCCGGTGTTGCTGGCCACGGGCCAGCCTGGCCGGGCGGCCAGACTCTCGGCCGCGACGCTGGCGCTGCTCGGCACCGGTATTCTGGCCGCCGGGCTGAGCTTCCCGGCGCGCACCGGCATCATCGCCGTCTCGGCGGTCTGGCTCGCCGTGTACCCGCTGCTGCTCTGCTGGGGCATGCTGTATCTGTACCGCCACTGGAAAATCCGGCCCGGCGCGCTGGCACGCCCCTTCCTCGCCCCGGGCCTCGGCATCGCCATCATGCTGCTGGGCGCGGAAACGGCCCGGCATTTCGC
>DATIWS010000026.1:0-7396 GCA_035519275.1 Acidocella sp.
GAGCGACAGTAGAACAGCTGGTCCTCGGCGATCTTCGAGGTGGTGGCTTCATGCTCCACCTTCGCCGAGGTATTGCGGCTCTCGATATAGGGCACGGTGTGCGCGCCGCACTGGTCGCCGATCAGCAGGGAGTCGCATTGCGTGTGGTTGCGCGCACCCGAGGCCGCAGCGGAAATGCGCACCAGGCCGCGATAGGTGTTGTTGGAGTGGCCGGCGGAAATCCCCTTGGAGACGATCGTGCTGGTGGTGTTCTTGCCCAGGTGGATCATCTTGGTGCCGGTATCGGCCTGCTGGAAATTATTGGTCACGGCCACGGAGTAGAATTCACCTACCGAGCCATCGCCTTGGAGGATGCATGACGGATATTTCCAGGTGATCGCGGAGCCGGTTTCCACCTGCGTCCAGGAGATCTTGGAATTGCGCCCCCGGCAGGCGCCGCGCTTGGTGACGAAGTTGTAGATCCCGCCTTTGCCTTGGGCATCGCCGGGGTACCAGTTCTGCACCGTGCTGTACTTGATCTTCGCCTCGTCCAACGCCACCAGTTCGACCACGGCGGCGTGCAGCTGGTTCTCGTCGCGCATCGGCGCGGTGCAGCCTTCCAGGTAGGAGACACTGGCAGCTTCGTCGGCAATGATCAGTGTACGCTCGAACTGCCCGGTGTTGCGGGCGTTGATGCGGAAATAGGTGGACAGCTCCATCGGGCAGCGCACGCCCTTGGGGATGTAGACGAAGCTGCCATCGGAAAACACGGCGGAGTTCAGCGCGGCGAAGTAATTATCCCGCACTGGCACCACGGAGCCGAGATACTGGCGCACCAGATCGGGGTGCTCGCGCACAGCCTCGGAGATCGGGCAGAAGATAACCCCCGCTTTCGAGAGTGTCTCGCGGAAGGTCGTCGCCACGGAGACGGAGTCGAACACCGCGTCCACCGCCACGCCGGCCAGGGCCGCGCGCTCGTTCAGCGGAATGCCCAGCTTCTCGTAGGTTTTCAACAGCTCGGGGTCCACCTCATCCAGCGACTTCGGCTGCGCCTTGGCCGGGGCGGCGTAGTAGTAAAGGTCCTGATAGTTGATCGGCGGGTGCGAAATGCGCGCCCAATCCGGCTCCTCCATCTGCTTCCAGGCGGCATAAGCCTTCAGCCGCCATTCCAGCAGCCATTCCGGCTCGTTCTTCTTGGCCGAGATCAGGCGGACGATGTCCTCATTCAGCCCACGCGGGAATTCCTCCATCTCGATATCGGTGGTGAAGCCGTATTTGTATTTCTGCTCGGCAATCGCTTGCATGTTAGCGGACATTTTTACGCAACCTCGTTCATCGGCTGGGGCAGGCGCAAACCGGGCGGCAGCGCCGCGGCGGCCATGTCAGCCAGGGTAATATCGGTCAATGCCTTGCGGATCGCCTCGTTCACCGGGTCCCAGCGGCCCGCCACCGGGCACAGGGACAGGCTCTCGCACGTGCTATTGGCACCCTCCACACAGGAGGTGAGCGCGATGGGGCCGTCGATGGCGCAGATGACCTCCGCGACAGCAATGCCGGAAAGCGGCCGGCCGAGCCGGTAGCCGCCACGCGCGCCGCGGGTGGATACCACAAGCCCATGCCCGGCCAGTGCCTTGAGCACCTTGGCCACGGTGGGCTCCGGCACGCCAATGGCCGCGGCAATGCCGGGGGAAGTTTCCACCCCTTCCGCCGCGCTCAGGCGCACCAGGGCAGCCACGGCGTAATCGGTCAGGCGTGAGAGTTTCAGCATCAGCGCTCCGTTAAACGGACCTGTTTGGTCCTCTTTGCCAAATGGGGCATGTGGAGCGCCTCGTCAACCCCGATTCCCGGGGCTCAGCCCTCCAGCCGGGCGATGAGTTCCGGCAGGTCGAGGGGGGTATGCGCGGTCAGCACGGCTTCCGTCTGGCCGTAGCCCCAGGTGGCGAAAATACCGGGCAGGCCGAGCCCGGCAGCAGCCAGCATGTCATTGTCATGGTCGCCGATCATCACTGCCTCACCCACCTCAAGCCCGGCCAGGGCGGCGGCCAGATGCCTTGGGTCCGGCTTTTTGTAGGGGGTGGAATCACCGCCAACCACGGTGCCGAAGAACGCAGCCAGATCCAGCGCATCCAGGATTTTCAGTGCCGGGCCGATCGGCTTGTTGGTGCATACGCCGAGCGGATGGCCCGCCTCGCGCAGCTCCGCCAGCACTGGCGGAATGCCTGCATAGGCGACGGTCTCCACCACCGGGTTGGCGTTGTAATCGACCAGGAAGGCGGCCAGATGCCGCGGCTCGGCCCGTACCCCATGCGCGGCGAAGGCGCGCTCCAGCAACTGCTTGGCGCCATCGCCGATCATCCCCCGAACGGCCTCCAGCGAATGCGGGGCCAGCCCGTCCGCCGCCAGCACGCGGTTAACCACAGCGGCGATGTCGGGCGCCGAATCGATCAGCGTGCCATCCAGGTCAAAGATCACAGCGCGCATGAAACACTCCGTCTTACAAATTGAATGTGGGCTCCTTTGACACGTAAGTAGCGCTGGAGCTACCGAAGTTGCAGGTTTGCATGGGGTTAGGCTGATGTGCGGAATTGTAGGGGTTGTTGGTCTGTCTGCTGCGTCGCCGTTGCTGCTGGATGGGCTGAAGCGCCTGGAATATCGCGGCTACGACTCCGCAGGCATCGCGACTCTGGTGAACGGCCAGATCGAGCGCCGCCGCGCCGAGGGCAAGCTGAACAACCTGGTCACGGTGGTGGAGCACCAGCCTCTGGCCGGGACAACGGGCATCGGCCACACGCGCTGGGCCACGCATGGCGCGCCGACCGAGAGCAACGCGCACCCGCACGCTACGGCGCGGGTGGCGGTGGTGCATAACGGCATCATCGAGAACCACAACGCCCTGCGCGCCGAACTGGAGGCCAAGGGGCAGAAATTCGTCTCCGAGACCGATACCGAGACCGTCGCGCAGCTGCTCGACCTGCTGCTGGCCCAGGGGCTTACCCCGGTTGAAGCGGCTCGGCAGGCTTTCACCAGGCTGGAAGGCGCCTATGCCTTGGCGCTGATCTTCGCCGGCCACCCGGAGCTGATCATCGGCGCCCAGCGCGGCGCGCCGCTTGCCGTTGGCTTCGGCGAGGCGGAGATGTATCTGGGTTCGGACGCCCTGGCCCTGGCACCACTGACCCGCGAGATCGCCTATCTGGAAGACGGCGACTGGGTGGTGGTGACCCGCGCGGGCGCCGAATTCTACGACCGCGACAATAGCCCCGTGCACAGGGCGAAAAAGCTCACCGCGCTGACCGGGGCGGCCATCGGCAAGGGCAATTTCCGCCACTTCATGGAGAAGGAACTGCACGAGCACCCGGTGGTGATCGGCGACGTGCTGCACCGCATGCTCGATGGCGGCACTCCGCAACTCCCCGCCCTTCCCTTCGACCTCGCCTCGGTGAAGCGCATCACCATGAGCGCCTGCGGCTCCGCGTTCTACGCCGGGCTCACCGCCAAATTCTGGCTGGAGAACCTGGCCCGCGTGCCGGTGGAAGCCGACGTGGCAAGCGAATTCCGCTACCGCGCCCCGCCGCTGGAAAAAGGCGGGCTGGGCCTGCTGATCAGCCAAAGCGGCGAGACCGCCGACACGCTGGCGGCTTTGCGCTACATGAAGGCGGAGGGGCAAAAGATCCTGTCCGTTTTAAACGTGCCGGAAAGCTCGATGGCGCGGGAGTCGGACGCCATGCTGGAGACCATCGCCGGGCCGGAGATCGGCGTCGCCAGCACCAAGGCCTTCACCGCCCAACTCACTGTTCTGGCCGTATTCTCGCTCGCCCTGGCCCGGGCCAAGGGCGTGCTGGACGCGGCGGAAGAAGCGCGCCTTGCCGCTGCGCTGCTGGAGATCCCGGCCAAGGCGGCGGAAATCCTGCACAACGACGCACCGATCAAGCACCTGGCCAAGCGCATCGCCGAGGCGCGTGACGTGCTGTACCTGGGCCGTGGCGGCTGCTTCCCCATCGCGCTGGAAGGCGCGCTGAAGCTGAAGGAGATCAGCTACATCCACGCCGAGGGCTATGCCGCCGGCGAGATGAAGCACGGGCCCATCGCCCTGATCGACAAATCCGTGCCGGTGATCGCCATCTGCCCCTCCGGGCCGCTGTTCGAGAAGACAGCCTCCAACCTGCAGGAGGCGGCAGCACGCGGCGGGCAGATTGTGGTGTTTTCGGATGCCGAGGGCGCTGCCAAGCTCGCCCCCATCGCCGCCGAGACCATCCTGTTGCCGGAGATCGACCCGTTCGCCGCGCCGATCCTGCACGCCATCCCGGTGCAGATGCTTGCCTATCATGTGGCGGTGCTGAAAGGCACCGACGTGGACCAGCCTCGCAACCTAGCGAAATCTGTAACTGTGGAGTGAGCTCCACAGTTTTTACCGGCTGGCCGGCGGGATTTTGCATTTTGTGAAAATGGTGCCCCTGGCACCTGTTTTTAAAAACTTATTTGCCCGCCACCCGCTTTTGCTGCGCCGCCAGCATCGCAGCGCACAACGCGAATCATGGTGAAAATTCGGCAAAATTGCGTTTTATGGTTTGAACTCGGCGCCCATTTCTATGTAGTCTCTTGCTCTGAGCAAGAGGAAATCCGAGATGCCACCTAACGACTCGCTTATTGGCCAAGCCCGGATTATAGCGTTGCGCAATGGCGGCGTGGCGCAATCAGATGCGGCGCATGAGAAGTTCTACATCGAAGATGGCTGGGTGTTCCGGGAGCACCACGGCAAATACGTGGAATGCATCTGCCGCAGCGAGGACATCTCCACCACGCCGACACAGCCCCTGCCTATCAATCAATTGGCCTGAGTTACCCTGCCCGCGGCGTTTAAGGAATGTCCGCGGGCAGGGTCTAGCGGGCTATTGTCCGCCAACCGGAGATTGGGAGGTGCCACCCGGGCCGACAATCTGCACTTCCGAGCCTATGGTGGCGGTGGGGTGCTGGGCGATGGTCGGCAGGGTCGGAACATTGGCACCGATATTACTGTAATCGGCCGGGTTACGCTTTTTTGGCTGCGGCGGCAGGGTGCCCGCCGGCGGCTTGGCGATGCCCGTCTGTTCGGTGCCCTTGGTAGTCGCGCTGCCGGTGGCGTTGGTGGTGGTCTGCGCGAAAGCGGCGCTGGACATCGCCAACACAAACGCACAGGCCAGTGGTAGACGGGTCATTTCCCTGCTCCTAAATTCCAACTCTTTTATTACTATATAACATGCCTGAGGACGGCAATCATGCGGACCACGCAACCCAGGGGCTTGCGTGGCTACGCCGGGCCGCTAATTCCGGGCCACGGGCAAAGCCATCGTCAACGGCGCCAACGGCGGGCTGGGCGAGCAGGAGCTGATCATCGATGCCACAGGTTTCCTGCACGGCGGCGGCTGCATGCCCGAGAAGAGCTTCGCGGCGCGGCCGGATCTCGCGGCTGTGAACCAGGGCAACCAGCCGCATTAACATTGTATTATTGATTTTTTGTACTGAAGCCGTTAGGTAACAGGGTTTTAAGATTGCACCCAAAAGTCGGTCAAGGCGGTAAAATGTCACGTTTTGCAGTGACTCAAAGATTAACGAGTGGAGCACTGCGCCACCTGCTGTTTGCGCGACGGTTCTGGCTGGAGAGCCGTGCGGATACCGCCGTTGAATTCGCCATGATCGGCTCCGCCTTCTTCCTGTTCATTTTCGGCATCTTCGTCGTCTCAATCGACATGTTTTGGCAGATGGCACTGGATGACGCCGTGCGCAATGCGACAAGGCAGGTCCAGATTGGAAATATTACAACTGGTCCCGCGTTCGCCGCTGCCGTTTGCCAGGAGTTTGGTGCGGCTGCCCCAAATTGTACTGGCTCACTGCAATATTCAGTTCAGGGTGGTTCGTATTTCGGCACGGGCGGAATCACGGCCACGAGCTTTAGTTCCTCGGGAAATCTGGGGTCAGCGGCAACGTTCACCGGAGCAACGGCTACGGCCACCGGGGCGCCAGTTTTTCTTCTTGTGCAGGTTGCATATCCACTTCCGTTCAAAGTCTTGGCAGTACCCGGAGGGGTAGCGACGGAGAACGGTACTCCCTCCCTTTATTCCGCCGTAGCGACGGTGATGGAACCATGAAATTTTTTCAGATCAACCTGGGGCGCTTCAAAGATCGTCTTGGCCGCCGTGGCGTCGCCGCGGTCGAATTTGCCCTGGTGATGCCTTTTCTTCTTGTTTTGTTTCTCGGCACAATCGAAATCCTCACTCTGTACCGGACGGAAGCGAAGCTGAACGCAATGACCATAAACATCGCGCAAATGCTCGCCATCCAAAATCAGTCCACAACATCCGGCATTTCAACGGTGCCTTCCTCCGGAGCCGGACAACCCTCTCTCCAGAACATGTGCCAGGGCGCAATCCTCGGGCTGGCGCCATTTCCGCCCGGTGGCATGACGCTTGCTATCGCCAGTGTCACTTTGGAATCCGGCCCCACCGGCTTGCCCAGCACCAACACCTCCACTTCCAAAGCTTATAACGCGAACAATACCTATGACGCTTGGGAGAGCGATTTCACGGTATCCGGGGGCACTTGCAACACGGCCAGCGGCACTGTGATTGGCGTATCAAACGCTGAAAAGCTGGCCACAACCTCACCACCGAGCACAACCGGCGCAAGTGGAGCAAGCGGTTTGCTGGCTGTCCCTTGTGACAATGCCATTATTGTCCAAGCCACTTTAACCTATCCCGGAATTTTGGGGGTTATTCTGCGTAACCGGCCGACGCTTACGCAAACGGCGTATACGCGCTGGGCCTACGCAGGCACACAAACCGAATTGCAATGTTCCAGCACGGACACTGGCTGCACGACAAGCTATTTGTCCACCCAGCTTTGCAACACCAGCAACACGGCGACGAATTAGGAGGAACGGCATCATGACGGCCTTCATAAAACGACTGCTCCGTGACCGGCGCGCCGCAACCGCGGTGGCGCTTGCGATCCTCACCGTACCCTTGCTTCTGACCGCTGGCGTCGCGGTGGATTTATCACGCGTGGCATCGGCGCGGGCCCTGCTCCAAGCCTCAACGGATGCGGCGGCTATCGCGGGCGCCGGTGCCTGGCAGACCTCTCAATCTTACGCCTATGCATCGAGCGTCACATCCGCCGCCTATTCGGGGACAGCGAGCCAGCTTTCAAACTTCGTGGCGACATCAGCGCCGACCCCAAAGTTGACCTGCACAGGCACAACCACGCAATGCGGCGGCACGGCAAGTTCCAGCACCTATGTCACCACGACCTCCACCTATGGCTGCCCCAGCTCGGCGGAATATTGCGTGGTTGTTGTCGCCACGGGGGTGCTGAAAAACTCACTTTTAGGCGGTGTGATTCCGTCCGAGACTCTGACCACGAGAAGCATGGCCACCACGGCTTTCCC
>DATIWS010000027.1:0-2131 GCA_035519275.1 Acidocella sp.
TTGATCCGCGCCGCCTTCTCCGAGGCCAGCTTGATCCGCGCTTGCGACGCCCCCTGCGAGGCCAGCACATCCGGGTGATGTTCGCGCACGAGTTGCTTCCAGCGCACGCGGATTTCCTCGGCGGTGGCGCTGCGGCGCAGGCCGAGCACGGCATAGGCATCCTCGGTGGGCTGGGGTGCGGCCGCACCGCCCGAGGCGCGGCGCGTCGCCGCCTCGTCCAGCCGGAAGGCGAAGCACACCCGCCCCAGGAAATCCGCCTCCGCTCCGTTCAGCGGGCCATCGGCGCGGGCGATCTGGTACAGCCCAGCCAGCACCTGCTCCAAGATCCCCCGGCTATCGGAAAACGCCTGGCCAAGTTGCATTGCGTAGCTCTCGAAACCTTCGGTGCTGTTGCGCGCGCTGTCGAACAGCCGCCCCACCTCGGCGACATTCTCTGGCGGAATGGCGAAGCTGCGCTTGAATGCGTCGATCTCCACCCGGCTCACCGAGCCGTCGCATTTCGCCAGCTTGGCGGCCAGCACCGTCACGCCGACGGCAAATATCTGATCCCGCCCGCCCAGCATGGCCGTGAACCTGGCGCTGTCGAACGGCATCACGCGGTCGCCGAAGAAGGAAAAGGCGCGAAACCTCCCCTCATCCGCCGCGTGGCCGAGTGCGGCGCCAAAAAGCGCGCCCACCGGCCCGCCCATGGCGAACCCGGCCATTCCCCCGATGAACTTGCCCCAATAACTCATGTGCCCAGTCTAGCACGCCCTTGAACCCAGCCCAACAATCGGACATCAACCAAGGCGGCATTCTTGGGCGGACGCATGGGCTGGCAATTCTGGATCGATCGCGGCGGCACATTTACCGACATTGTCGCGCGCTCCCCCGCCGGAACGCTGGCGACGCGGAAGCTCCTGTCGGAAAACCCGGAACGGTACCACGATGCCGCGATCGAGGGCATCCGCGAATTCCTCGACCTCAAGCCCGGCGAGCCAATCCCCAAAGGCGTCATCGGCGGCGTGAAAATGGGCACCACGGTCGCCACCAACGCGCTGCTGGAACGCAAGGGCGCGGGCACGCTGCTGCTCGTCAACCGGGGCTTCAGGGACCTGCTGCGCATCGGCAACCAGGCCCGCCCGCGTTTGTTCGACCTCGATATCCAGCTTCCCTCCATGCTGTATGCGCGCGTGGCCGAGGTGCAAGGCCGCGTCTCTGTGCAAGGCGAGGAGATCGAGCCCCTAAACGAAGCCTCAGCCCTGGCCACGTTGCGCGCCGCCCGGGCAGAAGGCATCGAGGCCGTGGCCATCGCCCTGATCCATGCGTGGAAATTCCCGGCCATGGAGCGGCGCCTCGGCGCGCTGGCGGCCCAGGCCGGGTTCAAGCAAATCTCGCTCTCGCACATCGCCAGCCCCCTGCTGCGCCTGGTTCCGCGCGCCGACACCACAGTGGCCGACGCGTATCTCTCGCCCATTCTGCTGCACTATATCGCCCAAGTTTCCGAAGGGCTAAATAATTCACCGCTCTACTTCATGCAGTCGCATGGCGGGTTGGCGCGGGCGGACGCCTTCACCGGCAAGGATGCCATTCTCTCCGGCCCGGCGGGCGGCATTGTCGGCGCCGTGCGCACTGCGGCGGCGGCGGGATTTAACGCCGTCATCGGGTTCGACATGGGCGGCACCAGCACGGATGTGTCGCTGTACGATGGCGCCTTCCAGCGCAGCCTGGAGACGGAAATCGCCGGGGTCCGCCTGCGCGCCCCGATGCTCGCCATCAACACCGTGGCGGCGGGCGGCGGCTCCATCCTGAGCTTCGACGGCGCCCGCCTGCGCGCCGGGCCCGAGAGCGCGGGCGCGAACCCAGGCCCCGCCTGTTACCGCAAAGGCGGACCGCTGACCGTCACCGATGCCAATGTGCTCCTGGGCAAGATCCTGCCCGCGCATTTCCCCGCCATTTTCGGCCCCGACGGCGACCAGCCTTTAGATGCGGAGATCGTGCGTGAGAAATTCACCGCCCTGGCCGCCGAGGTGGGCACACTCACGCCGGAGCAGTTGGCCGAAGGCTTCATCCAGATCGCGGTGGCCAACATGGCGCAGGCCATCCGCCAGATTTCCGTGCAGAAAGGCCTGAACCCGGCGGATTTCGCCCT
>DATIWS010000028.1:0-7399 GCA_035519275.1 Acidocella sp.
GGCGAAGAGGACTTGTAACAGCGCGGGTTTCATCCGACGTTACAGCCATGATCGACCCGTTTGGCCGCACGGTGAGCTATCTCCGCGTTTCGGTAACGGATCGCTGTGATTTCCGCTGCATCTACTGCATGGCCGAGAACATGAGCTTCCTGCCCAAGGCCGAGTTGCTCAGCCTGGAGGAGATGGAGCGCCTCTGCGCCGCTTTCATCCGGCTGGGCGTGCGCAAGATCCGGCTCACCGGCGGCGAGCCGCTGGTGCGCCGGGATGTGATGCGCCTTGTCGAGGCGCTGGGGCAGCGCCTGGGCGCGGGGCTGGAGGAATTGACCCTTACCACCAACGGCTCCCAGCTTGCCCAGCATGCGCAAGGGCTCGCGGCGGCGGGGGTGAAGCGCATCAATGTCAGCCTGGACACGCTGAGCGCGGAGAGATTCGCCGCCATCACGCGCGGTGGGATTCTGACCCAGGTACTGGCGGGGATCGACGCCGCCGCGGCGGCGGGGCTGGCCGTGAAGATCAACATGGTGGCGCTGCGCGGCATCAACGAGGACGAGATCGATGCAATGCTCGTCTGGTGCGGGGCGAGAAAATTCGATCTCTGCCTGATCGAGTCCATGCCGATGGGCGAGGTGGAATACCGGGCGGAGACGCATCTGCCGCTCCCGGAAATCAGGGCGCGGCTGGCACAGGGCTGGACGTTACTCCCAAGCTCCCACGCCACGGGTGGCCCGGCGCGTTACGTGCAAGTGGCCGAGACCGGGCAGTGCCTGGGTTTCATCACCCCGCTCAGCCATAATTTCTGCGAGGCCTGCAACCGCGTGCGGGTGACCTGCGCGGGGCGGCTCTATATGTGCCTGGGGCAGGAGGACGCGGCAGATTTACGCGCCCCGCTGCGCGCCAGCACCGATGACGCGACGCTGGAAGCCACCATCGCCGCCGCCATCGCGCGCAAGCCGAAGGGGCATGATTTCGTTATCACCCGCGCGGCGTCGGGCCGCCACATGTCGGTAACCGGGGGGTAGTGGCGGCGGGGCCGCAGCCGGTACAGAAGATCTCTACCGCGTGACGCACGCGCGCCTCGAGCGCCTGCTTGCTGGGTGGGGACCGGAAACCGACGAGTATTCCAAGATGGAACTCGCCGATCGCCATGCCGAACAGCATGGCTGAGAACTCCTTGGCGTCCGGGACGCAGAAGCCATGATTCAGCGCCAGGTCGTTCAGGTGGGCTTCCAGCTTCGCCTTGGCCTTTATCACCCGCTTCCTCACGAACATCCGGGTGAAATCCGGGCTGTGCGTGTATTCAGCCATAATCAGCCGCAATATGGCGATCTGCGGGGGCGAGAGCAGGAAGCGCGCGAGGGTGAGCAAATGCGAGGTGAGGATCTCCTGCGGCGTCCAATCCGGTTGGGGCTCTGGAAATTTCAGCAGGGAGTGGTGATGCGCAAGCATCGAGGAGAACAGGTCGGCTTTCGATTCGATCAAGGCATAGACGGTCTTTTTCGACATGCCCGCGGCTTTTGCCACCTCGTTCATCGTTGCCGCGTGGTAGCCCTTGGCAAGGAACACGCTCTCCGCCGCGTCGAATAGCGTCAACAGACGCGGATCGGCATCCGTGTCTATATTTTGTTTCGATCTCGCCAGCTTGGCTCTTTTATTTGGATTTCGATCCAACATACCCCTCTTATGCCGCCAAAAATGGAAACTTTCAAGTTTCCGTTATGTAAAGCAACGCTGGGGAAAGCTGGCTTGACGGCCTTTTGAAAGGTCGGTAGCTGACCGGTATGAAACCAAGGAGTTTCCGCAGGGCTGTGCCCCGCATGGCTATTGCCCTGGCTTTGCCGGGCTGTGCCGTCGGGCCGGATTTTCACGCGCCCGCAGCGCCGGATGCGCCGCTGACGTCCGCGCCGCTGCCTGCCGCCACGACGCAAGCGGGCGGAGTTGCGCAGCGCTTTAACCCCGGTGCGGATATCGCCGGGGATTGGTGGACGCTCTATCGCAGCCCGCAGCTCAACGCGCTGATCAGCACGGCACTCACCAACAACCCAAGCCTGGATGCCGCACAGGCAACGCTGCTGGAGGCTGAGGAAAATACGCGCGCCGATCAGGCGCTGCTGCTGCCTACCGTCTCGGGCAGCTTCAACGCGCAGCGCAGCCAGGCGTCCGACGCTGTTACCGCCGCGTTCGCCCCAGGGCGGCAGGCAACCAAGCTGAAGCCCTATACGCTCTACAACACATCGCTCTCCGTCTCCTATGACTTGGATATCTGGGGCGAGTCGCGGCGTGTCATCGAGGGGCAGGCGGCGCAGGCCGAGTATCAGCGAGACGAGCTGGAGGCTGCCTATCTCACGCTGACGGCGAATATCGTCACCTCGGCGGTCACCGTGGCCTCGCTGAACGCGCAGATCGACGCCACCGATCAGGTCATCGCCTCGGAGCAGCAGGTGCTTGGCATTCTGCAGACCCAGGTGGGCCTGGGCGGCGTGGCGCAGGCGCAGGTGCTGCAGCAACAGGCGCAGCTGGCCCAAGTGGACGCGACATTGCCGCCGCTGCAATCTCAACTGGCCCAGGCGCAGAACCAGCTTGCCGCCTATGCGGGCACGTTTCCCGGCAATTTCAAGCCGCAGAATTTCACGCTGGACAGCCTGCAACTGCCGGCGGATCTGCCGGTAAGCATTCCATCGGCGCTTGTTGCGCAGCGGCCGGATATCCGTGCCGCCGCGGCGCAACTGCATGTAGCCACGGCCAATGTCGGAGTGGCCGATGCGAACATGTTGCCGCAGATCACGCTCACAGGGCAGATCGGGCATCAATCGATCACCACCGACACATTGTTCACGCCGCAGACTCTGCTGTGGAACCTCGCCGCCGGTGTGACCCAGCCGTTGTTCGAAGGCGGGCAGCTTTTGGCGCAGCGCAAGTCCGCTCTGGCTGCCCTGCGCGCGTCAGCCGGGCAGTATCAGAATACCGTGATTATCGCCTTCCAGAACGTGGCGGACGTGCTGGCGGCGCTGCAATACGACGCTACGGAGCAGCAGGCGGCCGATGCCGCGGCGAGCGCCTCGGCGCAGAGCCTGAAGGTGACGCGGGACCAATACCAGCTTGGCGGCCAGCCCTTCACCGCCGTGCTGACCGCGCAGACGGCTTATCAGAACGCCGTGCTGGTCCAGGCCAAGGCCCGGGCCACGCGTCTGGCCGACACCGCGGCGCTGTACCAGGCGCTGGGTGGCGGCTGGTGGCACCGCCAGGATGTGGCGCAGAACTGCTGCGGTGTGATTCCATGAGGATGTTGGCAGAATGAGCAAGCCCAATACCACCCGGCGCATGATCGTCATGCTCGCCAGCGTCGCCGTGCTGTTCGGCCTCGTGTTCGGCTATGGCGCGCTGCGCGGTTATCTCATCGCGCAATTCCTCAAGGGGTTCGCCAACCAGGTGCAGACGGTGGCCACCATCACCGCCGCACAGAGCCAGTGGCAGCCGCAGCTGCAATCCGTTGGCAGCATCACCGCCATCAACGGCGCCGCGCTCTCGGCCGAGGTGAGCGGCATTGTCGACAGCATCAACTTCGAGTCCGGCGTGGATGTGCAGAAGGGGCAGCTGCTCGTTACCCTGCGCCCGAACAACGACCCGGCGATGCTGGCGCAGCTGCAGGCGACCGCGAAGCTCGCTGCGATCAACTACGCCCGCGACCAGAAGCAGTTTGCCGCCAGCGCCGTGTCGCAGGCGCAGCTCGACGCCGACCGCGAGAACCTTGCCGCCGCGCAGGCGCAGGTGGCCGCGCAGCAGGCGCTGATGGCGGAAAAGCATATCCTTGCGCCGTTCGCCGGGCGGCTTGGCATCCGCAAGGTGGATGTCGGCCAGTATATATCCCCTGGCACCGAGATCGTAACGCTGGAGCAGCTCGACCCGCTCTATGTCGATTTCTATCTGCCGCAGCAGGCGCTGAGCGAGTTGCAGGTCGGGCAGACCGTGAATCTCAGCCTGGACGCCTATCCTAACCAAACATTCACCGGCAAGATCTCGGCCATAGGCGCCACGGTGGATCAGGCCACGCGCAGCATAGCCGTGCGTGCCACCGTGCCGAACGGCAAGCTGCTGCTCCGGCCCGGCATGTTCACCAGCGTGAGCGTTTCGGTCGCCGCGCCGGCGAGCTACGTGACCCTGCCGCAAACCGCGATCACCTATAACTCCTACGGTAACACGGTGTTCCTCGTGCGCCAGGGCAAGGATGCGAAGGGCAAGTCCGAGCTGGTGGCGGAGCAGGTGTTCGTCACCCTCGGCGATACGCGCGGCGACCAGGTTGCGGTGCTCTCCGGCGTGAAGCCCGGCGATGCCGTCGTCACCGCCGGGCAGGTGAAGCTGCGCAACGGCGTGGCGGTGGCCATCAACAACAGCGTGCAGCCGCCGAACAGCGCCACGCCCAACCCGCCGAACGAGTAAGCGCGATGAAGCGGTTCACCGATCTTTTCATCGCCCGGCCGGTGTTGTCCATCGCGGTGAGCGTGCTGGTGCTGGTGCTTGGCCTGCGCGCGGTGACGTCGCTGCCGGTGCAGCAATTCCCGAAGACGGAAAACGCCACCATCACCATCAGCACCACCTATCCAGGCGCCTCGCCGGACACGGTGGCCGGCTTCGTCACCACGCCGCTGGAGAAGGCTGTCGCCCAGGTCGATGGCATCGACTACATGAGCTCGTCCAGCCAGACGAGCATCTCCACCATCACGCTGTACCTCGTCCTCAACCACGACCCGGACAAGGCGCTGACCGAGGTGCAGGCGCAGGTGAGCTCGGTGCTCAACCAGCTGCCCTCGGGCACGCAGCCGCCGGTGATGACGCTGGCGATCGGCCAGCAGGTCGATGCGATGTATATCGGCTTCCGCAGCGCCCAGCTCACCGCCGACCAGATCACGGATTACGTCACCCGCGTGGCGCAGCCGGCGCTGCAGGCGGTGAACGGGGTGCAGACGGCCGAGATCCTGGGCGGGCAGAACTACGCCATGCGCGTGTGGCTGAATCCGCAGAAGCTCGCCGCCTATCAGCTTACCGCTTCGGATGTTTGGAACGCTCTGGCCGCTAACGACTTCATCTCGGCGCTTGGCAACACCAAGGGCACGATGACGCAGATCACGCTGAACGCCACCACCGGGCTGCATACCCCGGAGGCGTTCAGCCAGCTCATCCTCAAGCATCAGAACGGCACCATCATCCGGCTGAAGGATGTGGCCACGGTTGAACTCGGCGCTGATTCTTACGAGCAGCACGTCACCTTCGACAACAAGCAGGGTGTCTATATCGGCGTCAAGGTGGCGCCGTCGGCCAACCTGCTGAGTGTTATCTCCGGCGTGCGCAAGGTGTTCCCCACCATCCAGGCCGGGCTGCCGACGGGGCTTACCGCCAGCATCGTTTACGACTCCACCAACTTCGTGAATGCCTCAATCGACGAGGTGGTCACCGCCCTGGTCGAGGCGCTGGCGATCGTCACGCTGGTCGTCTTCGCCTTCCTCGGTTCGCCGCGTTCGGTGCTGATCCCGGTGGTGGCGATCCCGCTGTCGCTGATCGGCTCTTTCGCGATGATGGCGATACTTGGCTTCTCCATCAACCTGCTCACCCTGCTGGCGCTGGTGCTGGCCATCGGCCTGGTGGTGGACGACGCCATCATCGTGGTGGAGAACGTTAACCGCCATCTCGATCTCGGCCAAAACGCGTTGATCGCGGCGCGCGATGCGGCGGCCGAACTCGGCGGGCCGATCGTCGCCATGACCGTGGTGCTGATCGCCGTGTATGTGCCGATCGGCTTCCAGACCGGCCTTACCGGGGCGCTGTTCACCGAATTCGCCTTCACCCTGGCCGGCGCGGTGACGATTTCGGCGCTGATCGCACTGACTCTCACCCCGATGCTGAGCTCGCGCTTCCTGCGCCATATCGACCGCACCCGCGGCGACTGGGAGGGGCGACTGATCAACTTCATCGACGCCGCCTTCGCCAGACTGCACCATGTCTATACCCGCATGCTCGGCGTCAGCCTGGATACCGTGCCGGTGACCATCATTTTCGCTGGCATCATCCTCGTCAGCATCTTCTTCCTTGCCGCCGGGTCGAAGAGCGAGCTGGCCCCCATCGAGGACCAGGGCGTGGTGCTCCTGTCCGCCACCTCGGCGCCAGATGCGACCATGGCGCAGAAGGCAATGTGGGATGACCATCTCAACGCTCTCCTGATCCGCTACGAGGATGTCGCTCACACCTTCCAGATCGACGTGCCGGGCACCGACCTCATCGGCGCCGTGCTGAAGCCGTGGGGCCAGCGCCGTGATGCCGCTGTGCTGCAGAAGCAGATGCAGGCCGACGCTTACGCCAACGATGCGGGCCAGAAGGTGGCCGCGTTCCCGCTGCCGCCGCTGCCCGGCTCCCAGGGCTTCCCGGTGCAGTTCGTGGTCAAGACCACCGATCCCTTCACACAGTTCTACCCGCTCTCGCAGCAGTTGCTGGCGGCGGCGCTCAAAAGCGGCAAGTTCGTGTATCTGGATAGCGACCTCAAGCTCGACCAGCCGCAGGCCACCGTGGTCATCGACCGCGACAAGGCCTCGGCGTTGGGGCTGGACATGGCGCAGGTGGGCGCCGTGCTGGGCGAGGCGCTGGGCGGCGGCTACGTGAATTATTTCGACCTCGCCGGCCGCTCCTACAAGGTTGTTCCGCAGGTGGAGCGGAAATCGCGCCTGAATGTCTCCGACCTCAACAACTATTATGTCACCTCCATCAATGGCGTGAACGTGCCGCTCTCCTCCATCGCGCATATCGAAATGAGCGTGATCCCCGAGAGCATCAATCACTTCCAGCAGCAGAATTCAGCGACGCTGCAGGGGGTCATCGCCCCGGGCGTGGCCGAGGCCGACGCGCTGAAGACGCTGCAGGACCTTGCCAACCAGATCCTGCCCCCGACCGATGCGGTGGATTACGCAGGCGGGTTGCGCCAGTACGTGCAGACCTCCAGCGCCTTCATCCTCACCTTCATCTTCGCCATCATCATCATCTTCCTGGCGCTGGCGGCGCTGTTCAACTCGTTCCTAGACCCGCTGATCATCCTGGTCTCGGTGCCGATGTCGATCGCCGGGGCGCTGATCTTCATCTATCTCGGCTTTGGCGGGCTGACGCTGAACATCTATACCGAGGTCGGGCTGGTCACGCTGATGGGCCTGGTCTCCAAGCACGGCATTCTGATGACCGAGGTGGCGAACGAGGCACGGCTGCGCGGCATGGAGAAGCGCGCGGCCATCGAGTACGCGGCCAATATCCGTCTGCGTCCCATCCTGATGACCACCGCCGCGATGGTGCTCGGCGTCGTGCCGCTCATCTTCGCCAGCGGGGCGGGGGCGGCCTCGCGCTACGCCATGGGCATGGTCATCGCGGG
>DATIWS010000029.1:0-3574 GCA_035519275.1 Acidocella sp.
GCCATCGCCCCATGGACCGGCGTGCAATCGCCCTATTACGACCAGACGCTGGCCTCGCTGGCCAAGCATTTCGGCGTCAGGATGACCACGCCCTGGGAGCGCCTGCCGGACGATGTGCGGAACAAGATCCTGTACGGCACCAAGGACGAGGTGAAATTCACCTACAGGGACTCCGCCCGCGCCTACACGGTAGAAAAACCCTTTGAGGGCGTCATCAGGAATCTCGAACGGCGGCTGAAGGAGACCGACTCCGCCTGGGTGCGCGAGGAGCTGTCCCGCTACCATGCCGAGCGCCCCTGCGCCGCCTGCAACGGTGCGCGCCTGAAGCCCGAGGCGCTGGCGGTGAAGGTCGCGGGCAGGAACCTGGCCGAGGTCGCGGAGATGTCGATCGACAGCGCGAAAGCCTGGTTCGACACGGTGGCGGATACGCTCACCCCGCAGCGTCTGGAAATCGCCCGGCGAATCCTGCGGGAAATCCATGACCGCCTGCAATTCCTGCTCGATGTCGGCCTGAACTACCTCACTTTGGCGCGCGGCTCGGCCACGCTCTCGGGCGGCGAGAGCCAGCGCATCCGTCTCGCCTCGCAGATCGGCTCCGGCCTGACCGGCGTGCTATACGTGCTGGATGAACCCAGCATCGGCCTGCACCAGCGCGACAATGAACGCCTCCTTGGTACGCTCAACCGGCTGAAAAACCTCGGCAACACCGTCCTCGTCGTGGAGCATGACGAGGACGCGATCCGCGCCGCCGACCATCTCATCGACATGGGGCCGGAGGCCGGCATCAATGGCGGCCATGTGGTGGCGCAGGGCACGCCCAAGGAGGTGGAGGCCAACCCGGCCTCCATCACCGGCGACTACCTCTCCGGCCGCCGCACCATTCCCATTCCAATGCGCCGCCCGGTGCAGAACGGCCGCATGATAAAAATCGTCGGCGCGCGCGGCAACAATCTCAAGACCGTCACCGCCGAATTCCCGCTCGGCGTGTTCACTTGCGTCACCGGCGTGTCCGGCGGCGGCAAATCCACCCTGGTTGTCGATACGCTCTACAAGGCCATCTCGCGCCGGCTGATGGGCTCGGGCGAGGTCCCGGCACCGCATGAGCGCATCGAGGGGCTGGAGCAACTGGATAAGATCATCGACATCGACCAGTCCCCCATTGGCCGCACCCCGCGCTCCAACCCGGCGACCTACACCGACCTTTTCGCCCCGATCCGCGACTGGTTCGCCGAGATGCCGGAATCCCGCGCCCGCGGCTACAAGCCTGGCCGTTTCTCCTTCAACGTGAAGGGCGGGCGCTGCGAGGCCTGCCAGGGCGACGGCGTGCTGAAGATCGAGATGCACTTCCTGCCGGATGTCTTCGTCACCTGCGACACCTGCAAGGGCAAGCGCTACAATCGCGAGACGCTGGAGGTGAAGTTCCGCGGCAAATCCATCGCCGATGTGCTGGACATGTCGGTGGACGAGGCACTCATTTTCTTCTCCGCCGTGCCGAAGATCCACGACCGCCTGAGCATCCTCGTCCGCGTCGGCCTGGGCTACATCAAGCTCGGCCAGCAGGCCACCACGCTCTCGGGCGGCGAGGCACAGCGGATAAAACTTGCCAAGGAACTTGCCCGCCGCGCCACCGGCCGCACGCTCTACATCCTGGACGAGCCCACCACTGGGCTGCATTTCGAAGATACGCGCAAGCTGCTGGAGGTGCTGCACGCGCTGGTGGATGCTGGCAACAGCATCGTCGTCATCGAGCATAACCTCGAGGTGATCAAAACCGCCGATCACATCATTGATATCGGCCCGGAAGGCGGGGCAGGGGGCGGGCGCATCATCGCCACCGGCACGCCGGAAGACATCGCCGAGGCGCCGGAGAGCTATACCGGCCGCTTCCTCAAGCCGCTGCTCCCCCAGCGCGCCGCCAAAGCACGCAAAAAAGGATAAACGTTTTTTGGGCGCCCTTTTTACAAAAAGGGCGCAAAGAAACGCCGCCTTTTTTGTAAAAAAGGCGGCATCCAAAAAACTTTTATAACTTAAGCCGCATTCGGCGCCGGCCTAACCGGCGCCGCCAATGCCGGGGGGCCATAAACGGCCTGGGCGCGCTTGAGGAAGGCGTGCACCATGACCCGCACTGCCTCGGTGAACACGGTGCCGATGGCCTTCTGCAGCACAAAGTTGCGGAATTCGAAGTCCACGAAGAAATCCACGACGCATCCATTGGGGTGCGGGGTGAAATCCCAGCTGTTGTGCAGATATTTGAACGGCCCTTTCTCGTACTGCACGCGGATCGCCCGCGCGCCGTCCGGGGCAGGGGGCAGCAGCAGCACGCGGGAGGTGAAGCTCTCCCGGAGCGGGCCGAAGCCGATGGTCAGGTCCGCCACCATCTCGTGCTCGATATGGCTGCGTATCCGCGCGCCCACGCACCAGGGCAGGAATTTCGGGTACTTGGCCACATCCGCCACCAGCGCATAAAGCTGGGCCGGGGTGTACGGCACCAGCTTCTGTTCGGAATACTTGGTCACGCGACGATCTGCCTTGCACGAGCCTCGCGAAGTGCTGCGAAATCCGCATCCGCGTGGTAGGAGGAACGGGTGAGCGGCGTGGCGGAAACCTGGAGGAAGCCCTTGGCCCGCGCCATGCTGGCCAGCTCCTCGAACTCTTCCGGCGTCACGAACCTGTCCACCGCCGCGTGCTTCACGGTGGGTTGCAGGTACTGCCCGATGGTGAGGAAATCGACATCCGCGATGCGCAGATCGTCCATCACCTGGCCGATCTCGGCCTTGGTCTCGCCCAGCCCGACCATAAGGCCGGATTTGGTGAATATCGACGGGTCCACCTGCTTCACGCGGTCGAGCAGCCGCAGGCTTTGGTAGTAGCGCGCCCCCGGCCGGATGGTCGGGTACAGCCGGGGTACCGTCTCCAGGTTATGGTTGAACACGTCCGGCTTGGCCGCAGCGACCTGCTCCCCACAGCCCGGCTTACGTAAAAAATCAGGCGTCAGAATCTCAATGGTGGTCTCCGGTGCCGCCGCCCGCACGGCCTCGATCACGGAGCAAAAATGCGCCGCCCCGCCATCGGCCACGTCGTCGCGGTCCACCGAGGTGATGACGACATGCCGCAGCTTCAGCTGCGCCACGGCCTCGGCCACGCGGCGCGGCTCATCGGCATCCAGCGGCGCCGGCAGGCCGGTCGCCACGTTGCAGAAGGAGCAGGCGCGAGTGCAGATCTCGCCCATGATCATCATGGTGGCGTGGCGCTGCGACCAGCACTCCCCGATATTCGGGCAGGCCGCTTCCTCGCACACCGTGGTGAGCTTCTTCTCCCGCATCAGCTCGCGGGTTTCGTGGTACACGGCGCTGGTGGGCGCCTTCACCCGGATCCAGGCCGGCTTGCGGCTGATCGGATTGTCCGGCCGCGCCTGCTTTTCAGGGTGCCGGACCCGGTGATCGATCTCGATGCGGGTGCTCATGCCTCAGAAATGAATAACCTGCCCATACGCGTCAAGCACAGATTCATGCATGGCTTCCGAGATCGTCGGGTGGGGGAAGATGGTATGCATCAGCTCCTCCTCCGTGGTCTC
>DATIWS010000030.1:0-11323 GCA_035519275.1 Acidocella sp.
GAATACATCAAGGCCGGCACCACCGCCGAGGCTTTGGCCAAGCTGCGCCCGGCCTTCACCAAGGACGGCACGGTCACTGCCGGTAATGCCTCGGGCATCAATGACGGCGCCGCCGCCCTGGTGGTGATGAGCGCCACCGAAGCCGCAAAGCGCGGCCTGACGCCGCTGGCGCGCATCGCCAGCTTCGCCACCGCGGGCGTGGACCCGGCGGTGATGGGCTCCGGGCCGATCCCCTCCTCGCGCAAGGCCCTGGCCCGCGCGGGCTGGAGCGTCGCTGACCTCGATCTGGTCGAGGCCAACGAGGCCTTCGCCGCCCAGGCCTGCGCCGTGAACAAAGATCTCGGCCTCGACCCCGCGAAGGTGAACGTGAATGGCGGCGCGATCGCCATCGGCCACCCGATCGGCGCCTCGGGCGCGCGCATCCTCACCACCCTGCTGCACGAAATGAAGCGCCGCGACGCCAAAAAAGGCCTCGCCACACTTTGCATCGGCGGCGGCATGGGTGTTGCCATGTGCGTGGAGCGCTAATCGGCGCCTAGCCCTGATCCAGCCCGGAGCCGGCAACGGTTCCGGGCTTTTTCTTTGTCCAAAACGGTGCTTGACAGCCACACGGCTTCACGGGGATGAAAGCAGTGGCGATCCTTTGAGGCAAACCACGCAGCAAGCGAGGAATCATGGCCGTTAGCAAAGTTTTTCCCAACGCCACCGCGGCCCTGTCCGGGCTGTTGCGCGACGGCATGACGATCATGGCCGGCGGGTTCGGCCTGTGCGGCATCCCCGAAGCGCTAATCGCCGCGATCAAGGAGTCCGGCGTCAAGGATCTCACCGTCATTTCCAACAATGCGGGCATAGACGGCGTCGGCCTCGGTACGCTCCTGGAAACGCGGCAGATCCGCAAGATGATCTCCTCCTACGTGGGCGAGAACGCCACCTTCGCCAAGCAGTACCTCTCCGGCGAGCTGGAGATCGAGTTCAACCCGCAGGGCACGCTGGCCGAGCGCATCCGGGCCGGAGGTGCTGGCATTCCCGCCTTCTTCACCGCCACCGGCTATGGCACACAGATCGCCGAGGGCAAGGAAACGCGGGAGTTCAACGGCCGGCATTACGTGATGGAGCGCGGCCTGTTCGTGGACCTCGCCATCGTGCACGCCTGGAAGGGCGACACCGAAGGCAACCTCGTCTACCGCAAGACCGCCCGCAATTTTAACCCGATGATGGCCACCGCCGCGAAATTCACCGTGGCCGAGGTCGAACATCTGGTCGAACCCGGCGAGATCGACCCGGACCACATCATCACCCCGGGCATTTTCGTCAAACGCATCGTCAAGCTCGACCATGTCGAGAAGCGCATTGAACAGCGCACCGTGCGCAAGAGGGAGGCGTAACATGCCCTGGACACGCGACCAGATGGCCGCCAAGGCCGCCGCCGAACTGCAGGACGGCTTTTACGTGAATCTCGGCATCGGCATTCCCACGCTGGTGGCCAACCATATCCCGCCGGGCATGACCATCCAGCTACAATCCGAGAACGGCATGCTCGGCATGGGCCCCTTCCCCTATGAGGGCGAAGAGGACGCTGACCTGATCAACGCCGGCAAGCAGACGGTAACCGCCCTGCCGACCACCAGCTTCTTCGACTCCGCCACCAGCTTCGCGATGATTCGCGGCGGGCACATCAACATCTCCATCCTCGGCGCGCTGCAGGTGGCCGAGAATGGCGACCTCGCCAACTGGATGGTGCCTGGCAAGATGGTAAAGGGCATGGGCGGGGCCATGGACCTTGTGGCTGGCGTGCCGCGCGTGGTGGTGCTGATGGAGCACACCGCCAAGGGCGAGCCGAAAATCCTGAAAGAATGCACCCTGCCGCTTACCGGCAAGGGCGTGGTCAGCAAGATCATCACCGACCTCGCCGTGTTCGACGTGGTGAAGGACAGCACGCCCGGGCTGGTGCTCGTCGAGCACGCGCCGGGTGTGACCATCGAGGAGATCCGCGCCCTCACCCAGGCCGATTTCCTCATCGCCAGCTAACCGGAGGGGAGATCCCCCCTCCCCGGCTTGACGTTTCTGGGCGAAAGCACCATTAGAGTGACAGGCCGTCCGTGCCGAGCGCCGCCCATCGTCCGGGGTTGGCGCATTTTCTCACACTCCTATCCGCGTTGCGGCAGCCCTGCCGCGGCGATTCCATCGATCGGATCCCCATGCATCTCGCCGAATTAAAGGCAAAAACCCCCACCGACCTCCTCACTCTGGCTGAGGAGCTGGAGGTCGAAAACGCGTCCTCGCTCCGCAAGCAGGACATGATGTTCGCCATCCTGAAGGCCTTCGCTGAAAACGACCAGGCCATCCACGGCGATGGCACGCTGGAAATCCTGCCAGACGGATTCGGCTTCCTCCGCAACCCGGAAGCCAACTTCCTCCCCGGGCCCGAGGATATCTACGTCTCCCCCGCCCAGGTGCGCCGGTTTTCGCTGCGCACGGGCGACACGGTGGACGGCGAAATCCGCGCGCCGAAGGAAGGCGAGCGCTATTTCAGCCTCGTGAAAGTGGACAAGATCAATTTCGAGGCCCCTGACGCGGTGAAGCACCGCATCAACTTCGACAACCTGACGCCGCTTTACCCGACCTCCCGCCTGAAGATGGAAGTGGAGGTGCCTGAGCCCACCGTGAAGGGCCAGCAGAAAGACTATACCTCCCGCGTCATCGATCTGGTCGCACCCATCGGCAAGGGCCAGCGCGCCCTGGTGGTCGCCCCGCCGCGTACCGGCAAGACCGTGATGCTGCAGAACATCGCCGCGGCGATTGCGGCGAACCATCCGGAAGTATTCCTGATAGTGCTGCTGATCGACGAGCGCCCCGAGGAAGTGACGGACATGTCCCGCTCGGTGAAGGGCGAGGTCGTGGCCTCCACCTTCGACGAGCCGGCCACCCGCCACGTGCAGGTGACCGAGATGGTTCTGGAGAAGGCCAAGCGCCTCGTCGAGCACAAGCGCGACGTGGTCATCCTGCTCGACTCCATCACCCGCCTTGCGCGTGCCTACAACACCGTCGTGCCGTCGTCGGGCAAGGTCCTCACCGGCGGCGTGGACGCTAACGCCCTGCAGCGCCCCAAGCGCTTCTTCGGCGCGGCGCGCAATATCGAGGAAGGCGGCTCGCTCACCATCATCGCCACGGCGTTGATCGATACCGGCAGCCGCATGGACGAGGTGATCTTCGAAGAGTTCAAGGGCACCGGCAATGCCGAGCTGATCCTGGACCGCAAGCTCTCGGACAAGCGCACCTTCCCGGCCATCGACATCACGAAGTCCGGCACCCGCAAGGAAGAGCTGCTAGTGGACAAGAGCGTGCTGTCGAAGATGTGGGTGCTGCGCCGCATCCTCAACCCGATGGGCACTACCGATGCCATGGAGTTCCTGCTGGACAAGCTGAAATACTCCAAGACCAACGCGGATTTCTTCGACGCGATGAACACCTGAACAAGCAGGGCCGGGAATTTTCCCGGCCCTTTCGCTATTTAGCCCCCAATAAACAGCACGGAGCGCAAACGTCGCTTGGCATTACGCCGCCGCCTCGATCATCGGGGCCAGCCTCGGCGCCGCGGCACAGTCCGAGCGGCCCTGGATGCCTCAGCTGTTCTTTTTCCGCTGCTTCAGCCGGTACGGATCAGCCGGGTAGGTGCCGAGGATCTTGATCTCGGTGGAGAAGAAAGCAAGTTCCTCGAAGGCATGCCGTAGCGAAGGCTGGTCCGGGTGCCCGTCCACCTCGGCCAGGAACTGCGTGGCCGTGAAGCTGCCGTTGAGCATATAACTTTCCAGCTTGGTCATGTTCACGCCATTGGTCGCAAACCCGCCCAGCGCCTTGTACAACGCCGCCGGCACGTTGCGCACGTCGAACACGAAGGTCGTCATCAGGTTGGGCGTGTCTGGATAAAGATGGAGCGGCTCGCGCGCCATCACGTAAAACCGCGTGGTATTATGCGCGAAATCCTCAACATTGCGACGCAGGATCTGCAAATGATGCAGCTCCCCGGCCAATGAAGACGCAATTGCCGCGTCCTCGGCATTGTTCAGCTTCTCGACAATCTCGGCCGAGCCCGCGGTGTCGTATTCCACGACCGGCGTGGCGTCGAGTTCCGCGATCAGCTTGCGCACTTGCCCCAGCGCCACGGGGTGGGAATGGATGCGCTTGATCGTGGCCAGCGTCGCCCCTGGTGGTGCCAGCAGGCAGTGCTCGACGCGCAGGAATTTCTCCCCGATGATGGACAGTCCGCTATCCGGCAACAGGGCATGCATGTCCGCCACCCGCCCGGCGATGGAATTCTCCGGCGGCAGCAAGGCGAGGCCAGCACGCCCCTCACGCACAGCCTCCATCGCCGCCTCGAAGGTCTCGCAGGGCAGGGTCTGCGCGCCGGGATAGGCATTGCGGCAGGCGAGGTCCGAATAGGCGCCGGGCTGCCCCTGGAAAGCGATGATCGTCATTTTTCCGCTCCCCCCAGCAACCGCCGGGCATGCTCCAGATCCGCCGGGGTGTCCACGCCGAACGGCGCCCCCGGCACGCGGACAGCGCCGATGCGCATGCCCACCTCCAGCGCCCGGAGCTGTTCGAGCTTCTCACGCTGCTCCAAGGCCGAGGGCGGCAGCGATACGAACTGGCCCAGCGCCTCACGCCGGTATGCGTAAATGCCGATATGGTGCCAGAGCGGCCCCTCGCCCCCCGGCACCGCGTTGCGCGAGAAATACAGCGCCGGGGCAACCTCCACCCCCTCCGGAAAGGCGCAGACGCATTTGACGACCGATGGCGACAGCGCCTCCTCCGCGCTGGCAACCGGGGCGACAAGCGTGCCGATATCGTAGCCCAGCTCAAGCGGACGCAGCACCTTGGCCAAATAGGACGGGTCGATGGCCGGCAGATCGCCCTGCAGGTTGATCACCACATCATGCCGCCCGGCGGGGTCAAGCGTCTGCAGCGCGGCGTGGATGCGGTCGGACCCGGAGGGCAAATCAGGGTCGGTCAGCACGGCAATGCCGCCAGCGCGCTCCACGGCCTCCGCCACCTCCGCCTCGCCGCACGCCACGGCGACAGGCCCCAGCTCCGCCTCCTGCGCCCGGCGCAGCACATGAACGATCATCGGCAGCCCGGCGATGTCCGCCAGAACCTTCCCCGGCAGACGGGTGGAGCCGAGGCGGGCGGGGATCAGAACAATCGGTGTCACTTAAGCTTGGCCTCTATCCTGCTTGTCGCGCCTGCCTAAAACGCTATAGGGTCGAGTGCAATCACGATTGCATAAGTGTTTGGGGAGCATAATGAGCAAATCTGGCAAGGATAGCCTGCTCGGCAACAAGATTGCGGCAGGCGTACTGACGGCAGGACTCATCTTGTGGGGCGCGAACCGGATCGCCCACATTGTCATCTCCGACGAAGCTCCGGAAAAGCCCGCCATCCAACTGGCCGGGCTGGCCCCCGCGGCGCCCGTGGCCGCCACCGGCGGCGGGCTTGAATCCATCATCCCCCTGCTCGCCAGCGCCGATATCGCCAAGGGCCAAGCCTTCGTGCAACAGCAATGCGCAGAATGCCATACCCTCACCCAGGGCGGGGCGGATGGCGTCGGCCCCAACCTCTACGGCGTGCTGGGCGGCCCGATGTTCGCTCATGCCGGGTTTGCCTATTCCGATGCCGTCAAGGCCAAGGCCAAAGGCAACTGGGACTACGACAGCATGAACGCCTGGCTGGCGTCGCCAAGCAGCTTCGCTTCCGGCACCGGCATGTCCTATGCCGGGATCAAGAACACCCAGACCCGCGCCGATGTGGTCGCCTATCTGCGCAGCCTGGCCGCCAGCCCGCTGCCTCTACCCACCGCCCAAGAGGTGAAGGCCGCCACCGCCGCCGCTGCCCCGGCGAGCACAGCTCCGGCCCAGGCCGCCGCACCCGCCGCCCCAAGCATCGCCACGCTGTTCGCCAGTGCAGACCTTACCAAGGGCCAGGCCGTATTCCAGCAGGAATGCGCCGCCTGCCACAGCATCGCCAAAGGCGGCCATAACGGCGTCGGCCCCAACGTCTACGGCATTGTCGGCGCCAAGGCGTTCTCGGTGGCCGGGTTCACCTATTCCAGCGCCGTGCAGGCCAAGGCAGGCCAGCCCTGGACCCCGGACGCCTTGAGCGAATGGCTGAAAGCGCCTAACAGCTTCGCTGCCGGTACGGCCATGTCGTTCGCCGGAATCAAGAACGACCAGACGCGGGCTGATGTCATTGCTTACCTCAACAAAAACTCCGACTCCCCAGCCAAACTCCCTTAACGCCTGGGTGACCGCGGCGGAGGCAGCGCTGGATGCCGCCGGCGCCGTGATCCGCCCGCATTTCCGGGTCGGCCTCTCCGCTGATGACAAGTCCGACGAAAGCCCCGTCACGGTGGCCGACCGTCGCGCCGAAGAAGTCCTGCGCGAACACCTGCTCGCGGCCTTCCCCGATTTCGGGATCATCGGCGAGGAATTCCCCGCCCACCGGCCGGACGCGAAACATACCTGGGTGATCGACCCGATCGACGGCACGCGCGCCTTCATCACCGGGCGCACCACGTTCTGCACGCTGCTGGGGTTGCTGGAAGATGGCGTCCCGGTACTGGGCTTCATCGACCAGCCGGTGACGGGCGAACGCTGGGTCGGCGGGCGCGGCGTGCCGGCCCGCTTCAAGGGCAATTTCGGCGGCCAGATCGGCACCCGCAAGAACGTCACCCTGGCCGAGGCGGAACTCTCCTCCACCGCGCCGGAAATGTTCACGCCAGAGCAGGCGGCGCGCTTCGCCCGGCTGCAGGCGGCGGCCAAGCGCGTCTATTGGGGCGGCGATGCCTATGGCTACGGGCTGCTCGCACTTGGTCAGATCGACGTTGTGGCGGAATCCAGCCTGAAACTCTGGGACTGGGCCGCCCTGGCCCCGGTGGTGGAAGCCGCCGGTGGCGTGGTGACCGACTGGCAGGGCCAGCCCCTGCGCCTGGGCGCGGATGGCTCCGTGCTGGCCGCCGCCAACCCCGCGCTGCATGCGGCCGCGCTGGCGGCGTTGCGCTAACCCCGCCGCTTGCAATCCGGGCGCGGCCGCCTAAGTAAGATCGAAGCATGTCCGGATTCCAGCCCAGGGTGAAGGCCGTACTTGGCCCCACCAATACCGGCAAAACCCACCTCGCCATCGAACGCCTGCTGAGCCATTCCTCCGGGATCATCGGCTTTCCGCTGCGGCTGCTGGCGCGCGAGAATTACGACCGCATGGTGGCCCGCAAGGGCATCCGCAACGTCGCGCTCATCACCGGCGAGGAAAAAATCGTGCCGCCCGGGGCGCGCTGGTTCTCCTGTACGGTCGAAGCCATGCCGCTCGACCGCAAGGTGGAATTCCTCGCCGTGGACGAGATCCAGCTCTGCGCCGACCCGGACCGCGGGCATATTTTCACCGACCGCCTGCTGAACGCGCGCGGCCTCGTGGAAACCATGTTCCTGGGCGCGGACACCATCCGCCCGTTGCTCCGCCGTCTGGTTCCAGAGGTGGAGATTGAGACACGCCCCCGGCTTTCCCAACTCGCCTATGCCGGCGGAGCAAAACTCTCCCGCCTGCCGCCCCGCTCGGCCATCGTCGCCTTCTCCGCCGCCGAGGTCTACGCCATCGCCGAGGCCGTGCGCCGCCGGCGCGGCGGTTGCGCCGTGGTCATGGGCCGGCTCTCGCCGCGCACACGCAACGCCCAGGTGGCGCTGTACCAGGACAAGGAAGTGGACTTCCTGGTGGCGACGGACGCCATCGGCATGGGGCTGAACATGGACGTGAACCATGTCGCCTTCGCCGGGGTGCAGAAATTCGACGGCCACAAGCCCCGGCTGCTTTACGCCCCGGAGGTCGGCCAAATCGCCGGCCGCGCCGGGCGTGGCATGCGCGATGGCACGTTTGGCGTCACGGCGGATTGCCCGGCGCTGGGCGAAGAACTGGCGGAGGCCGTGGAGGCGCACCAGTTCGAGCCGCTTGAACAGCTCTGCTGGCGCAACGCGGCGCTGGATTTCCGCTCTGCCGACGCGCTGCTGGACAGCCTCACCGCCCCCCCAGACCGCCCAGGCCTAGTGCGCGGGCAGGACGCGGCGGACGTTCTCACCCTGGCGGCGCTGATCCACGACGCCGACATCCGCAAGGCCGCGCAGGGCCGCAACGCGGTGAAGCTCCTATGGGAAGCCTGCCAGATCCCGGATTTCCGCAAGCTCGCCACCGACGCGCACGTGAAACTCTGCGCCCGCATCTTCAATCATCTGCGCGCCTCGGAGAAACTACCCGAGGACTGGGTCCGCCACGAGATCGAGAGCCTCGACAAAATCGACGGCGATATCGATACGATCATGCAAAGGCTGACGGATGTACGAGTTTGGGCGTATATAACCGCCCGTGCGGATTGGATGCGCGATGCCGACACCTGGGCCATGCGCGCCAGGGCGGTGGAGGACAGGCTTTCCGATACGCTACACGTGAAACTAATGGCGCGGTTTGTTGATAAGAGGGCAGCACATTTGACGAGACGTTTGGAAGACGCCGAGGCGACAGACCTGCAGGCGGTCGTGGCCGATAACGGCCTGGTGCTGGTGGAAGGCCATGAGGTTGGGCGTGTGGATGGGTTCCAGTTCCACCCCGATCCTTCAACCCAGGGGAGCGAGAAGAAGCTCGTGCTCCGCGCTGCCCGCCGCGCTCTGGCGCAGGAAATGCCCCGCCGGATTCTGCGTGCCGAAACCGCCGCCGATGAGGCCATCACCCTCACCGACGACCGTTACATCGAGTGGGAGGGCGCCAAGATCGCCCGGCTGAAGCGCAGCGAGACCTTCCTCAAGCCCAGCATCGAGGTGACGCATTCCGAGTTCCTGGACGGCTTGGCCCGCGAGCGTCTGCGCGCCCGGCTCGCCGCCTGGCTCGCCACGGAGACGGAAAAGCGCCTCGGCGCGCTGCTGAAAGCCATGGAGAACCCGCCCGCCCCGCTGCGCGGCATCGTGCATCGCCTGAGCGAGTCCGGCGGCGTGCTGGACGCTGAATCAGTTGGCCCAGAATTGCGGCAAGAGGCGAAGACATTCGGCATCGATCTCGGCCGGTTTGCCATCTATTTGCCCGCCGCGCTGAAACCCGGCGCCGCCCGGCTGCGCGCCTTGTTCTGGGGCGTCTGGCACGACCGCAACCCGCCGCCGCTGCCCGCCCCCGGGCTGGTGAGCGCGCCGATGCCCAGCAACTGGGGGCCGGATTTCGCCCTGGTCATGGGCTGGGTGCAGGCTGGCGAGCTGATGATCCGCCTGGACGTGGTCGAGCGCGTCACCCGCGAGCTGCATTACCTGCTGCGCAAGCACCCGATCCTGCTGCCGCCGAATATCGGCTCGCGCATGGGTCTGAAGCCGGACCAGCTCGCCCCGGTGCTGCATATTCTGGGCTTCCGTATCATCCCGGCCAGCACGCTCGGCGCCAAACATTTCGGCCCGGCCGCCCCCGCCATGCTGGCGCGGCGCAAGATGGAGCCGCAAGCCCGCCAGGCCGCCGCCGCACCCAAACCGGTGGTGGAGGAGAAACCCATCGATGCCGACAACCCCTTCGCCGCGCTGGCGGCGCTGAAGAAAACCGCGCGGCGCTGAATGGCGGACGAGGAGCCCGGTTGGCTACGGCTGGACAAGTTCCTCGTCTTCGCGCGCTTCTGCAAAACCCGATCGGTTGCCGCCGCACTGGTGGAAAATGGCGCCGTGCGCATCAACCGGCAGAGCACGGACAAGCCCCACGCCAAGCTCCACCCGGGAGACGTGCTGACACTCGCCTTGCCGGGCGGGGTGAAGGTGGTGGAGGTCCTGGGCCTGCCGGAAAAGCGCGGCTCCGCCCCGGTGGCGCAGGCGTTTTACCGGGAGATCACCCCCGGGTAACTTGCACAAACTTGCCCTTACGCGCATAGGGGAATGAGAATCCAGACCTGTTTATCTAGGAGTGCCTGATGACCTACGTGGTCACCGAAAACTGCATCAAGTGCAAATATATGGACTGCGTGGAAGTCTGCCCGGTGGACTGCTTCTATGTCGGCGAGAACATGCTGGTAATCAACCCGGACGAGTGCATCGATTGCGGCGTCTGCGAGCCGGAATGCCCGGCGGAAGCCATCTTCCCCGACAGCGATGACCGCGCCGCCGCCTGGGCCGAGCGCAACCGCGACCTCTCCAAGTCCTGGCCGAACATCAGCCGCAAGGGCACCCCGCCGGCCGATGCCGATGAGTGGAAGGACAAGCCCGGCAAGGAGGCGATGCTCTCCCTGGAACCCGGCCAGCCGTAAGCCCTGCCGCTCCCCGGTGACGGGGAGTAAAAAATCTGTTACACAATGCAGATATTGAGCCGGGGGCGGGGCGACCGCACCCGGTTTTTGTGGTTGGAGTAGCGATGAGCGAGAAGCAGAAATCCGGCGAAGCGAAGAAATCCGCCAAGCCTTTGGCTGAAGCAGACGAGACAACCCCGGCGGCCAAGCCCACCGAAAAAGCGCCAAAAGCCAAGCGTGCGGCCGAGGAAGCCGAGGGGCAGGCCGTGCCCGTGGCCGCCCCGGCCGCGCCGGCGCCGGTCATGCATGGCGGCATCCCCGCCGGGCCGATCCGCCCGCTCTCCCCGCCCCGGGCCCCAGCCAAGGCGGAAAACTTCCAGCAGGGCGACTACGTCGTCTATCCCACCCATGGCGTGGGCAAGGTGGAGCGTATCGCGGTCGAGGAAATCGCCGGGCATACGCTGGAGCTGATCCACATCACCTTCGACGAAAACCGCATGACCCTGCGCGTGCCGACCAACAAGGCCCGCACCGCCGGTCTGCGCAAGCTCGCCTCGAAGAAGCAGTTCGACGACGTGCTGGCCGTGCTGAAAGGCCGTGCGCGCATCAAGCGCACCATGTGGTCGCGCCGCGCCCAGGAATACGAGGCCAAGATCAATTCCGGCGACCCGGCGGCCATCGCCGAGGTGGTGCGCGACCTGCACCGCAATGCCGGCCAGCCTGACCAGAGCTTCTCCGAGCGGCAGATTTACGAATCGGCGCTGGACCGCTTGGCGGCGGAATATGCGGCGCTGGAACAGATCGACAAGGCGACCGCCATCGAGCGCCTGATCGCGCACCTGAAGTCCGAATAAGGACGGCGGCTTATGCCGCCGTGCCGCCGATGGTCAGGCTGGAAAGCTTGATCGTCGGCTGGCCGACGCCTACCGGCACGCCCTGGCCATTCTTGCCGCAGGTGCCGATGCCGGGGTCGAGTTCCAGATCGTTGCCGATCATCTCCACCTTGGTCAGCGCATCCGGGCCGTTGCCGATCAGCGTCGC
>DATIWS010000031.1:0-20679 GCA_035519275.1 Acidocella sp.
CGCTGGTTGATGCAGGTGCTCTGGTTGGAGCGCATGTACTTGCGCAGGCGGTAGATATCGACACCCATGGTCGTGCCGTCCTCGGCCGTCGCCCGCACCACGATGCGCGCGCCGTCGATCTGGTCGATGATGCCCGCACGCTTGGCGACGATGGTCGCACCGGAGTCGCGCGCCACGGCGGCTTCCATGCCGGTGCCGACGATCGGGGCATCAGACTGGATCAGCGGCACCGCCTGGCGCTGCATGTTCGAGCCCATCAGCGCGCGGTTGGCGTCGTCGTTCTCCAGGAACGGGATCAGCGCCGCGGCCACGGAGACCAGCTGCTTCGGCGACACGTCGATCGCCGTGACTTCCTCGGGCTTCACCAGAAGGAAGTCGCCGCTGCGGCGCACGGAGACGAGGTCATCGGTGAACCTGCCCGACGGATCCTTCTTCGCGTCGGCCTGCGCCACGGTCAGGCGCTCCTCCTCCATGGCGGAGAGGTACTTCCACGAGGGCTGCACCACGCCATCGTTCACCAGCTGGTACGGCGTCTCGATGAAGCCGTACTTGTTCACCTTGGCGTAGGTGGCGAGCGAGTTGATCAGACCGATGTTCGGGCCTTCCGGCGTCTCAATCGGGCAGATGCGGCCGTAATGCGTCGGGTGCACGTCGCGCACCTCGAAGCCGGCGCGCTCGCGGGTCAGACCGCCCGGCCCGAGGGCGGAGAGGCGGCGCTTATGCGTCACTTCCGAGAGCGGGTTGGTCTGGTCCATGAACTGGCTGAGCTGCGACGAGCCGAAGAACTCGCGCACCGCCGCCGCCGCCGGCTTGGCGTTGATCAGGTCGTGCGGCATCACGCTGTCGATATCCACCGAGCCCATGCGCTCGCGGATCGCGCGCTCCATGCGCAGCAGGCCAACGCGGTACTGGTTCTCCATCAGCTCGCCGACCGAACGCACGCGGCGGTTGCCGAGATTGTCAATGTCGTCGATCGCGCCGCGGCCGTCCTTCAGCTCGGTCATGATCTTGATGGTGCGCAGGATGTCGCCCTTGCGCAGAACGCGCACGGTGTCCGGCACGTCCACGCCCAGGCGCATGTTCATCTTCACGCGGCCCACGGCGGAGAGGTCGTAGCGGTCGGCGTCGAAGAACAGACCCTTGAACAAGGCTTCCGCGGTCTCGCTGGTCGGCGGCTCGCCGGGGCGCATCACGCGGTAGATGTCGATCAGCGCATCCTCGCGGTTGTTGTTCTTGTCGGCGGCCAGGGTGTTGCGGAGCCACGGGCCGTTCGCCTGGTCAACCGCCAGGGTCGGCAGGGAGTCGATGCCCTTGTCCTCCAGCTGAGCCAGCTTCTGCTCGGTCAGCTCCTCGCCCGCCTCAGCGAAGATCTCGCCAGTCTCGGGGTCGAACAGGTCCTCGGCCACGAAGCGGCCGACCAGATCCCCGCGCGCCACCAGCACGCTCTTGGTCTTCTCGGCGATCTTGCGCACAGCGCGGGCGGTCAGCTTCTCCTCCGCCTTGGCCACGACCTCACCGGTCTCGGCATCGACCAGATCCTCGATCAGCTTGACGTTGCGGAACGCCTCGGCCTCGAAGGGGCGGGCCCACTGGCCGTTGGTCGCGGTGTACACCACCTGGCTGTAGAAGGTGTTCAGGATCTCCTCGGCGTCCATGCCCTTGATCTCGCCGATCTCGACCGTCTCGCCCTTGGCGGCGCGGGCCTCGATCAGCTTCTCGGTGGCCAGGCCCGGCAACGCGTAGAGCAGCGTCGTCACCGGCAGCTTGCGCTTGCGGTCGATGCGCACATAGACGAGGTCCTTGGCGTCGAACTCGAAGTCCAGCCAGGAGCCGCGGTACGGGATCACGCGGGCGGTGAACAGGTACTTGCCGGAAGAGTGCGTCTTGCCGCGGTCGTGGTCGAAGAACACGCCGGGGCTGCGATGCATCTGGCTGACGATCACGCGCTCGGTGCCGTTCACCACGAAGGTGCCGTTATCGGTCATCAGCGGCATGTCGCCCATGTACACGGGCTGCTCCTTGATATCGCGGATGGAGCGGGCACCGGTGTCCTCGTCCACGTCCCACACGATCAGGCGCAGGATCACCTTCAGCGGGGCGGCATAGGTCATGCCGCGCTGGATGCACTCCTCGACATCGTATTTCGGCTCTTCCAGCTCGTAATGGACGAACTCAAGCCGGCCGCGGCCAGCGAAATCGTCGATCGGGAAGACCGATTTAAAAACTTCCTGAAGCCCGGAATGCGAGCGCGAATCCGGCTTCGTGTGCATCTGCAGGAAAGAATCGTAGCTGGCACGCTGCACATCGATGAGGTTCGGCATCGGCGCAACTTCGGGGATGCGGCCAAAGCTCTTACGAATGCGCTTACGGTTGGTAAAAGATCCCTTACCCAAACCACCACTGATCGCGTTCATCGCATCACCCTCGTAAATAGTTTACAGCGTCGTCGTACAAAAACGGGTGGCAGGCGATCACCCGGAGGTAATCGCCTGCCCTTTAGGCATTATGCACGCCAAGGCCGGCATCGGCCTGGCGGGAAAGAAGCTTACTTGACTTCGACAGTCGCGCCCTGCTCTTCCAGCGTCTTCTTGATCGCAGCAGCCTCGTCCTTGGTCGCGTTTTCCTTGACCGTCTTCGGGGCGCCCTCGACCAGGTCCTTGGCTTCCTTCAGACCCAGGCCGGTGATGGTACGGATTTCCTTGATCACGTTGATCTTCTTGTCGCCGGCATTGGCGAGGATCACGGTGAACTCGGTCTGCTCTTCAGCCGGAGCGGCAGCGGCAGCGGCCGGGCCGGCAACAGCGGCAACAGCCACCGGAGCGGCGGCGGAAACGCCCCACTTCTCTTCGAGCAGCTTGGAGAGCTCAGCAGCCTCCAGGACGGTCAGCTTCGACAGCTCTTCAACGAGCGCGTTCAGGTCAGCCATTTGTATAATCTTTCGTATAAGTAGACTTTGGTTGGTTCAAAGCAAGGGCCGCACCACGCCGCCCCGCCAATTTCAAGCCACAAGAGTCTGAAGCGTTATCAGGCCGCTTCGCTCTTCTGGGAGTCGGCATACGCCGCGAAGACCCGGGCAAGCTGGCCCGCCGGCGCCTGCAGCACGCCCGCAACCTTGGTCGCCGGGGCATTGAGAAGCCCCAGGATCTTGGCGCGCAGCGCGTCGAGCGACGGCAGCTCGGACAGTGCCTTCACGCCATTGGCGTCGAGCACCTGGCTCCCGAGGGAGCCACCGAGCAGCACAAACTTGTCATTGGTCTTGGCGAAGTCGACAGCAGCCTTCGCCACCGCCACCGGGTCCTGCGACCAAGCGAGTGCGGTGGGCCCCTTCAGGAGCGGGCTAATGCCATCGAACCGGGTCCCATCGAGCGCAAGCAGGGCCAGACGATTCTTCGCAACCTTGAAGCTAGCGCCAGCCTCGCGCATCTTGCGGCGCAGCGCGGTGACCTCGGCAACCGTCATCCCCGCATTGCGGGTCACAACGACCATCGAAGTCTCGGCGAACACCGAAGACAGCTCAGCGACGAATTCACGCTTCTCTATGCGATCCACATCCGTCTCCAACGTGCGGCGATAAGCGGGGCGAGCCCCACATATCGCCAGGTTACCCAAGACGCCGGGACCATCCCGGACATCTTTCGCCTGTCCTTACTCTAGAACCACCAAAACCCTGCCGTTACGCAAAGTCTTTGGCACCTCTCTACCGAATGCGGGGACAGGCCCCATCAAACCTCGCGGTACATACGGTCTCGGACAGGTCGGGGCGCTTTCACGCCCCTGCCCGTGGCGGCCGGAGCCGCCACGTATCTCTTAAAAAAGCTTAGGCGACGGTGGCCACATCCACGCGGATGCCAGGGCCCATCGTCGAGGACAGCGCCACCTTCTGCAGGTAGGTGCCCTTCGCGCCGGTCGGCTTGGCCTTCTGCACGGCGTCGATCAGCGCCTTGGCGTTCTCGACCAGCTTCACGTCGTCGAAGCTCGCCTTGCCGATGCCGGCATGGATGATACCGGCCTTCTCGGCGCGGAACTCAACCTGGCCGGACTTGGCGGCAGTCACCGCGCCCTTCACGTCCATGGTCACAGTGCCGAGCTTCGGGTTCGGCATCAGGCCGCGCGGGCCCAGGATCTTACCCAGCTTACCAACCAGACCCATCATGTCCGGGGTGGCGATGCAGCGGTCGAACTGGATGTCGCCAGCCTGCACCTTCTCGGCCAGGTCGTCGGCGCCAACCACGTCGGCGCCGGCGGCCAGGGCTTCCTCAGCCTTGGCGCCGCGGGCGAACACGCCCACGCGCAGGGTCTTGCCCGTGCCGTTCGGCAGGGAGATCAGGCCGCGCACCATCTGGTCGGCGTGACGCGGGTCGATGCCCAGGTTCAGCGCGATCTCGATGGTCTCATCGAACTTCGCCTTCGCGTTGGACTTGGCCAGAGCCACAGCCTCGGCGAGGTCGTAGGTCTTGGACCGGTCAACAGTGGCGCGCGCGGCGTTCAGACGCTTATCATGTGCCATCGATTAGCCCTCCACCACGGTCACGCCCATCGAGCGGGCGGAGCCAATGAGCATGCGCACGGCGGCATCCACGTCATTGGCATTCATATGCACCATCTTCGTCTTCGCGATCTCGCGCAGCTGCTCCATCGTCACCTTGCCGACGGCCGCACCCTTGCCGGGGGTCGTCGTGCCCTTGTCGATCTTCGCCGCCTTCTTCAGGAAGTAGGTGTTCGGCGGAGTCTTCATGACGAAGGAGAAGGTGCGGTCACCGAAGGCGGTAATCACGACCGGCACCGGCATGCCGGGCTCCATGCCCTGCGTCGCCGCATTGAATTCCTTGACGAACTGCATGATGTTCAGACCGCGCTGACCCAGCGCCGGGCCAACCGGCGGCGACGGGTTCGCCTTGCCTGCAGGAATCTGCAGCTTGATATAGCCTACAACCTTCTTTGCCATCTCTGGCTCCTATCCTTTGGCACACGCCAATGGACCGCGGTACATCCGGCCGGGCGAACCCTCGCCAAGCCTCCCGCGTTCCGGTAAGGGGCGGAGCCTTACTCCATCCCCCCTCCTCTGTCTATATCCCGCGCGCGAAATAATCTATAATGCCCGCCATGCAGAACTACGCCGCCTTGCTTGTCATCGACGTCCAGAACGATTTCTGCTCCGGCGGGGCGCTTGCCGTGCCGCAGGGCGAGGCCATCGTGCCACTGGTCAACCACCTCGCCGCGCGGTTCAAGACCGTGGTGCTCACTCAGGACTGGCACCCGGCGGACCATGTCTCGTTTGCCGCCAGCCACCCCGGCAAGCATCCCTTCGAGAGCATCGACCTCCCCTACGGCCCACAAGTGCTCTGGCCCAGCCATTGCGTGATGGGCACGCCGGGTGCGGCGCTGCATCCGGGGCTGGACATTCCGCACGCCCGGATGATCCTGCGCAAGGGCTGCAACCGGCTGGTGGACAGCTACTCCGCCTTCCTGGAAGCCGACCGCGCCAGCAAAACCGGGCTCGACGGCTATCTGCGCTCGCTCGGCATCACCGACCTTTATATATGTGGGCTGGCCACGGATTTCTGCGTCGCCTGGTCGGCCGAGGATGCCCGGCTGTTCGGCTTCAACGCGACCGTCATCGAAGATGCCTGCCGCGCCATCGACCTCAACGGCTCGCTCGATGCCGCCTGGACGAAGCTCGCCGCCGCCGGGGTTGCCCGCATCTCCAGCACCCTGCGGGCATAAAAAAAGCGGCCCGAAGGCCGCTTTTCAAAACCATTCCCGTCCGGATGATCAGTCGACGCTGATGGCGGAAACTTCCGGACCCTTGGCGCCCTGCACCACACTCATCTTCACGGCCTGGCCTTCCTGCAGCGGCGGCAGACCGGCCTGCTCGAGCGCGGTGGCGTGCACGAACACGTCCTTGCCGCCGCTCTGCGGGCTGATGAAGCCGAAGCCCTTGGTGGCGTTGTACCACTTGACGATGCCGTTCATCTCCTCGGCCGGGCCGCTCGCCTGCTGGCGGGGCGGGCGCGGGGCGCGCGGACGGTCGAAACCGCCACCGAAACCACCGCTGCGCGGCGGCGGCGCATCGCCTTCCTTCACCGAGATCACCTGGTCGACCTGACGGCCCTTCTGCCCCTGGCCCACCCGCACCTGCAGGATGGCGCCCGGCGTCACGGCCTGGAAACCGGCGTTCTGCAGAGAGTTGGCGTGCAGGAACACGTCACCCGAGCCATCGGCCATCTCGACGAAACCGAACCCCTTCTCGGAGTTGTACCATTTCACCGTAGCCTTTGCCTCAGGGGCAGAGGATGTGGACCCAAACCCGGAAAAAGACGGCGGGGGAAGGGGCGCGTTGCCAAAGAAATTGTCGTCATCAAAACCGCGGCGGCGATTTTGGCGCTGGCGGTCGTTTTTCGGGGGTCGCACTATAAAAACAGTCCTCTGTGATCTTTCTGGGCGCCCAGCCGCTGGCCGGACGAGCCTCAGCATACGGCAGGCGGGCTGTGGCTTCAATCCCGAAATGTCCCAAGCGCCCTGCATCATCGCATAAATCGCCGTGTTTTTCCCAGACCTTCGCAAATGACATAACTCGCCGCGCTTGCCCTGCGCACCGCCGCGCCGTAAGAGCCCCTATGGCTTTCCCCATTGACAACCCGGCCCTGGCCGAAGCGCTAGCCGCGCGCGGCTATTTCACCCCCACCTCGGTCCAGCTTGCCGTCCTACAGCCCGAGGCCGAGGGACGCGACCTGCTCGTTTCCGCCCAGACCGGCTCCGGCAAGACCGTGGCCTTTGGCTTGGCCCTGGCCAGCACCGTTCTCGGCACCAACACGGCGCTGCCCGCCACGCTGCACCCGCTGGTGCTGGTCATCGCCCCCACGCGCGAGCTGGCGCTGCAGGTGCATGCCGAACTCTCCTGGCTGTACGAGAAAACCGGCGGGCGCATCGTCGCCTGCGTCGGCGGCATGGACCCGCGGCGCGAGGCCCGGCAGCTCGCCGCGGGCTGCCATATCGTCGTCGGCACCCCTGGGCGCCTGCAGGACCATATCGACCGCGGCAATCTCAACCTGGCCGAACTCGAAGCCGTGGTGCTGGACGAGGCCGATGAGATGCTGGACCTCGGCTTCAAGGACGAGCTGGACTTCATCCTCTCCGCCGCGCCCGAGAGCCGCCGCACCCTGCTCTTCTCCGCCACCATCTCCCGGGAGATCGCGGCGCTGGCCCGCGCCTACCAGCAGAACGCCCTGCGCATCGACACGGTCTCCCGCACCGAGCCGCATGCGGATATCGAATACCGCGCCATTGTCGCCCCCGGGCACGAGACCGAGGCCGCACTGGTCAACCTGCTGCGCGCGCAGGATTCGCGGGCCATCGTGTTCTGCGCCACGCGCGATAACGTGCGCCATCTGCACGCCAGCCTGCTGGCGCGCGGCTTCAACGCCGTGGCGCTGTCGGGCGAGCTGTCGCAGGCCGAGCGCAACACGGCGCTGAACGCGCTGCGCGAGGGCCGCGCCCAGGTCTGCATCGCCACCGACGTCGCGGCCCGCGGGCTGGATCTGCCGGATCTCGGCCTGGTCATCCATGCGGACCTGCCGACCAACAAGGCCACCCTGCTGCACCGTTCCGGCCGCACCGGCCGCGCCGGCCGCAAGGGCGTGTGCGTGCTGCTGGTCTCCCCGGTAAAACGCCGCCGCGCCGAAATGCTGCTCGGCTCGGCGAATATCGAAGCCACCTGGCACAACCCGCCCACGCCGGAGGAAATCCGCGCCCTGGATGGCGAGCGCCTGCTCCAGCACCCGCTGCTGACGCAAACGCCGGACCAGGACCAGCACCGCGTTGCCCTCGGCCTGCTGGAACGCTTCAGCCCCGAGGCCATCGCCGCCGCCTTCATCCGCCTCGCCCAGGCACATCTGCCCGAGCCTGCCGCCGTGACGATATTGCCGCTGGAGCCCTCGCGCCCCGCCCGCACCACCGCCGCCCGGCCCATCGGGGCGGTCACCGGCAGCGGCAATGGCGTGTGGTTCTCCCTTCCGGCCGGGCGCAAGAACAACGCCGACCCGAAATGGCTGATCCCGCTGCTGTGCCGCCGCGGCGGCATCACCAAGGCCGAGATCGGCGCCATCCGCATCTTCGACCGCGAGACCAAGTTCGAGATCCTCGCCACGGCGGCGGAGTCGTTCTACGCCGCCGCGAGCCAGGCCGCGCCGGCGGACCTGCCCATCGAACCGTCCACGCCGCCAAGCGCCAGCGGCCCCAGGTCGCCGCGCCCGCAAGGGCCGAAGCCCGCCTACAAACCCACTGGTAAACCGCAGCATGAAAAAGACGGCCCGCTGAGCGAGCAGCAGCGCCGGCGGAAGAACAAGGCCACGAAGGGCGTCCGTTAGTTACAGAGGCTGTTTCAGAACTCGCTCTGGTGAGCCAGATAGGCGTGCTTTGCGAGCACCAGAGTAGAGTTATGGAATAGCCTCAATAGCGGCGCAGCAGGGCGACGAGCTTGCCCTGCACGCGCACGCGCTCGGGCGGGTAGATCTTGGTCTCGTAGCGGATATTCGCCGGCTCCAGGGCAATGGAATTGCCCCGCCGGCGCAGCCGCTTCAGCGTTACCTCGGCCTCATCTAGCAGGGCGACGATGATCTGGCCGTTCTCGGCCGCCTCCCCCTTGCGGATAATGACGATGTCGCCCTCGAGAATCCCGGCCTCGATCATCGAGTCACCCTCGACCTTCAAGGCGAAATGGTCGCCATTGCCGAGCAGCGCCACCGGCACGTCCACCTCGTCGGCCTCGTCGCGCAGCGCCTCGATCGGCAGGCCGGCGGCGATCCGGCCATAGAGCGGCAGCCTGATCGCCCCCGCCTCGCTGGCCGAGCGCACGCCCTGCAGCTTGCCGGAGAAATTGCCGTGGATCACGTTCGGCGCGAAGCGCGGCACGCTGCGCTCCGGCGGCGCCAGATCATCCGAGAGGCGCAGCACCTCCAGCGCCCGCGCCCGGTGCTTGTGCCGTCTCAGGAAGCCCCGCTCCTCCAGCGCCGTGATCAGCCGGTGAATGCCGGATTTGGAGCGCAGGTCCAGCGCCTCCTTCATTTCCTCGAAGCTCGGGCTGCACCCGGTCTCGCGCAAATGCTTGTCGATGAACACAAGCAGCTCATGTTGCTTCGTCGTCAGCATGCATCTCTCCAAACCGGCAAAGGCGCTTTAAGAACAAAGCGCTAACTCGACAATGTTCTAGTTTGGTTCTTGTTTGCGCGTCAAGCGTTCCAATCATCCAGCCGAATGATCTCGACCATCGCGCCCGGGGCCAGCGCCTCCTGGTACGGCGGGCGGCGGATCAGCGCCTGGGCCTGCGCCAGCGCGTTCAGCATGGCCGAATCCTGCACCGGCAGCGGCACCGCCACCCAGCCGGCCCCATCACGTTCCAGCCGGGCGCGCAGGTAGTCCTCGCGCAGATCGTTCGGCTTCAGCGCGGCGCCGAGCCGCGCCGGTTCCAGCCGGGGCGCCGCCGCCTCGCCCCCTGCCAGCACCCGCAGCGCCGGGCCGAGAAACAGCACGGCACAGACAAAGGCGGAGACCGGATTGCCCGGCAGACCCAGCACCGGCATGGCTTCCACCCGCCCAAAGAGCAGCGGCTTGCCTGGGCGCATCGCGATCTTCCAGAAATCCAGCGTGAAGCCCTCGGTGGAGAGCCCCTCCAGCACCATGTCATGCGCGCCCACGCTCACCCCGCCGGCTGTCACCAGCATGTCCGCGCCGCGCGCCGCTTCCACGGCGGAGGCAATGGCCGCGCCGTCATCCGGCACAGGGGGCAGCATCACCGGCTCGCCGCCGTGTGCTGCGATGAACGCGGCCAGCATCGGGGTGTTGGCGTTGGCGATGCCGCCGTGGCGGATGTCCTCGCCCGGGAGGGCGATCTCGTCGCCCGTGGCCAGCACCGCCACGCGCGGGCGCCGATGCACGCGCAGCCAGCCATGGTTGCCCGCCGCCGCCAGCCCGATCTCCCGCGGCCCTAGCCGCCGCCCGGCGGGAAGCAGCACATCGCCCGCCGCGAAATCCATCCCGGCGCGGCGGATATACTGCCCAGGCGCGGCGCTCTCCCGCACCGTGACGAAACCATCCGCCGCCTCGGCGTTTTCCTGGATCAGGATGGTATCCGCACCCTCCGGCACAAAGCTGCCCGTGAAGATCCGCACCGCCTCGCCCGGCCCCACGCGCCCGGCAAAGGGCCGCCCCGCCGGCGCCTCGCCGATAAGCTTCAACGGCGCCCCAACCGCGCCATCTTCGGCGCGCAAGGCGTAGCCATCCATGGCGGACACATCCGCCGGCGGCTGCGTCAGCCGCGCCACCACCGGCGCCGCCAGCACCCGGCCCAGCCCATCCGCCAGGGCGACGATCTCATCCCCCACAGGCCGCAACCCCGCGAATATCCGGCTCCGCGCGTCCTCCACGCTGATCAAGGCTGGATGAACTCCCCAGATTTGCCGCCGGTTTTACGTACCAGGCGCACCGCCTCGATGCGCATGCCCTTATCCACCGCCTTCGCCATGTCGTAGATCGTCAGCGCCGCCACACTCACCGCCGTCAGCGCCTCCATCTCCGCCCCCGTGCGGCCGGTGGTCTTCACGGTGGCGGTGATCTCCACCCCGTCATCTTCAAGGGTCAGGTCCACGCTCACGGCATCCAGCGGCAAGGTATGGCAAAGCGGGATCAGCTCGGCGGTGCGCTTCGCCGCCATGATCCCGGCGATCCGCGCCGTGCCCAGCACGTCGCCCTTCTGCATGTTGCCCGCCGCGATGAGCGCCACCGTCTCCGGCCGCATCGCCACCCGGCCCTTGGCCACCGCCTCGCGTATTGTCTCCGCCTTGGCCGAGACATCGACCATGCGGGCCTCGCCCGTCTCCCCGATATGGGTGAGCCGGGTCACTCCGCTCCGAGCAGCCGCCGCACGGCGGCACCGACATCTTCCTGGCGCATCAGCGACTCGCCAACCAGGAAGCCCTGCACCCCGGCCTGCTGCAGACGCTGGACATCGGCATGGGTCTTGATGCCGGATTCCGAGACCAGGAACCGATCCGGCGTGCAGAGACGGGAGAGCGTTTCCGTGGTGTCCAGCGAGGTCACCATGGTCTTCAGGTTGCGGTTGTTGATGCCGAGCAGCGGAGTCTGGAGCCCGAGCGCGCGCTCCAGCTCCTCCTCGTTATGCACTTCCACCAGCACGTCCATGTCCAGCGCGCGGGCCAGCTCCTCCAGCTCGCGCGCCTGAGCGTCCTCAAGTGCTGCCATAATCAGCAGGATGCAATCCGCCCCCATCGCCCGGCTCTCATAGATCTGCCACTCGTCGAGCATGAAATCCTTGCGCAGCACCGGTAGACTCACCGCCGCCCGCGCCGCCTTGAGATATTCCGTGCTGCCAGAGAAATATTTCTCGTCGGTGAGCACCGAGAGGCAGGCAGCCCCGTTTTCCTCATAGGCCTGGGCCAGCGCCGCGGCGTCGAAATCCGGCCGGATCAGCCCGCCCGACGGCGAAGCCTTCTTGATCTCGGCGATCAGCCCCGGCTGCCCGGCGGCGACCGCGTCCATCAGCGCCCGGCCGAAGCCGCGCGGCTTGTCCGCATCGCGCGCGGCGGTCTTCACCTCGTCCAGCGGCATCGCCGCCTGCCGGGTGGCGATCTCTTCCAACTTATCGGCGCAGATCCGCGCCAGCACATCTTTTTCAGCCACAGTTTTACTCATTACACAGACACCGTCTTCAGCCGCTCCAGCACATCCGCCGCAGCACCAGTATCGATTGCCGCCGCCGCCCGGGCCACGCCCTCAGGCAGGGTTTCCACCCGTTCGGCCACGATCAGCGCCGCCGCGGCGTTGAACAGGATGGTGTCGCGATAGCCATTGCGCGCCCCGCGCAGCACCGCCAGCAGCGCCGCCGCGTTTTCCGCCGCATCGCCGCCCTTCAACGCCTCCAGCGGCACGGGCGCCAGTCCCGCATCCGCCGCCGTCACGGTAAATTCCCTGATCTCGCCATTCCGGAGCGCGGCCACATGGTTCTCGCCGGAGAGGACCAGCTCATCCATCCCGCCGCCATGCACCACCCAGGCGGAGTCGCTGCCCAGGTCGCGCAGGGTCTCGGCCACCGGCCGCGCCCAGGCGGGGTCGTACACGCCGACCAGCTGGCGCTTCACCCCAGCGGGGTTGGCCATCGGGCCGGTCAGGTTAAAGAGCGTGCGCGTGCCCAGCTCCACCCGCACCGGGGCGGAATGGCGCAGCGCCGGATGGTGCCGGGGCGCGAACAGGAACACGCAGCCCACCTCGCGCAAAATCGCGGAGAGCCGCTCCATTGGCGGCTCGATATTCACGCCAAGTGCCACTAGCACATCCGCCCCGCCCGCGCGGGAGGAGAGCGCCTTGTTGCCATGCTTGGCCACGGGCACGCCGCAGCCCGCCAGCACGAAGGTCACGGCCGTGGAAATGTTCAGGCTGGCCGCGCCATCGCCGCCCGTTCCGCAGACATCGATGGCGTTTTCCGGCGCCTCGATCCACGTCATCCGCGCGCGCATCGCCGTCACCGCGCCGGTCAGCTCCGCCACGGTCTCGCCGCGCGCCCGCATCGCCATCAGCATGCCGCCGATCTGCGCCGGGGTCGCCTGTCCGTCCATGACGATGCCGAATGCCGCCTCGGCCTCGGCAGCACTCAGGGTCTCGCCCTTGCCCAGCCGCGCCAGCACCGGTTTCAGCGATGCGGTCATGCCGCCACCGGCTGCGCCTCGCGCGCCAGCCTCAGGAAGTTGTCCAATATCTGGTGCCCGCCGGAGGTGGCGATGCTCTCCGGGTGGAACTGCACGCCATAGATCGGCAGGGTGGCATGGCGCAGGCCCATCACGGTGCCGTCCTCGGTCCAGGCCGTGGCCACCAGGGTCTCCGGCAGGCTCGAGCGGCGCACGATCAGCGAATGGTAGCGCGTGGCCGTGAACGGGTTCGGCAGCCCGGCGAACACGTCGGTGTTGTCGTGGAGGATCGGGCTGGTCTTGCCATGCACCGGCTCGGTGGCGCGGATCACCTCGCCGCCGAAGGCCTGACCGATGGACTGGTGGCCGAGGCAGACGCCGAACAACGGCAGCTTCCGCTCGGCGGCCAGCTTCACCATGTCCAGGCAGATGCCTGCCTCGTTGGGCGTGCACGGGCCGGGGGAGAGCACGATGGCTTCGGGGTTTAGCGCCAGCGCCTCCTCGGGCGTGAGCGCGTCGTTGCGCTTCACCAGGCAGTCCGCGCCGAGATCGCCGAAGAACTGCACGAGGTTGAAGGTGAAGCTGTCGTAGTTATCGATAAGCAGGATCATGGCTTGTTACTCCGGCGCGGCGACATAGCGCACCGCATCCTCCGCGGCGCGGAACAGCGCGCGCGCCTTTTGCACACTCTCGGCGTACTCCGCCTCGGCATCGGAGTCGGCCACCACGCCGACGCCTGCCTGCACATACATCTTGCCGTCCTTCAGCACCGCCGTGCGCAGGCCGATGCAGGTGTCCATCGTGCCATTGGCGGCAAAATAGCCGATGCATCCGGCATACAGGCCACGGCGCGAGGGCTCCAGCTCCTCGATGATCTCCATCGCCCGCACCTTCGGCGCGCCGGAGAGCGTGCCGGCCGGGAAACCCGCAACCAGCGCGTCCAGCGCATCGAGGTCAGAACGCAGCTTGCCCTCCACGGTCGAGGAGATGTGCATCACATGCGAGAAACGCTCGATGACAAAGCTCTCCACCACGCGCACGGAGCCGATCTCGGCCACGCGGCCGACATCGTTGCGGCCCAGGTCGAGCAGCATCAAGTGCTCCGCCCGCTCCTTCGGGTCGGCCAGCAGCTCGGCCTCCAGCGCCAGATCCTCCGCCCTGTCAGCGCCACGGCGGCGCGTGCCGGCCAGCGGGCGGATCGTCACCTTGCCGTCGCGGTAGCGGACGAGAATTTCCGGGCTGGAGCCGACGGCGCAGAAATTGCCGAAATCCAGGAAGAACAGGAACGGCGCCGGGTTGATGCGGCGCAGGGACCGGTACAGCGCGAAGGGCGGCAGAGAAAACTTCGCCTCGAAGCGCTGGCTGGGAACAATCTGGAACGCATCGCCCGCGCGGATGTAGTTCTTCGCCGTCTCGACGACGCCGAGGAACTCCTCCTTCTCCATGTTGGAGCTCTGCTCCAACGGCTCCAGCAACCGGCCCGTGAGCTGCGGCACCGGGCGCTCCAGCGCCTGGGCCACGTCATTCAGCCGGGTCTCGGCGGCAGCGTATGCCCCGGCGGCGGAGACGCCCTCGCGCGGGTACACCGGGGCGGCGAGCGTCATCTCGTCGGTCACGCCGTCAAAGATGATGAACACGCCCGGGCGGGCCAGCACGGCGTCGGGGATTTCGAGCACGTCCGGCTTCAGCGCCGGCAGCTCCTCCATCAGCCGCACCATGTCGTAGCCCAGATACCCCAGCAGCCCGCCGGCCATCGGCGGCAGGCCCTCGGGCACGTCCAGCCGCGTCTCGGCGATCAGCGTCCGCAGGTTCTTCAGCGGCGCCTCGCCCACCGGCACGAAGGTGTCCGGGCTGGTCCGCGCGTCGCGGTTCACCAGGGCGACGCCATGCTCACAGCGCCAGACCAGATCCGGCGCCATGGCGATGACGGAATAGCGCCCGCGCGCCACCCCGCCCTCCACGCTTTCCAGCAGGAAGGAGTAGGGCTGGCCATGGGCCACCTTCAGGAAGGCGGCGACCGGCGTGAGCAGATCGGCGATTCCGTGCCGCCAGACCAGCGCGCCGCGTCCCTGGTCGTAGGCGGCGCGAAAGGTCTCGAAACGGTCTGGCGAAACGGCGTTCATTCTCTGTCCAACGTTACTTGTACAGCTGCGAGAGCAGCTTCTGGTTCACATCCACCTTGTCGCGCTGCTGCAGCCCGTCAAGGAAGCTCCCACCGATATCTTCCTGCAAGAGTTTTGTCATCGCCTGACCGAGCTGGGCGTATTCCGTCGGGTCCTGGTCCGGCGTCGGGTCCACGACCTGGCTCAGCACCGCCACGGTGAAGCCCGCCGCGGTCTGCTGCATCGTCGCCTGGCCCGGCTTCAGGCTGAACAGCACGGAGACGAACTGTGTGTCGATGCCCGCTGGCGGCTGGCCATTACGGGTGATCGCCGGGGTCGTGGTCACGCTGTAATGCTTGGCCGTGGCCAGGGCGTCCAGCTTCTGCCCCTGGTTGACGGCATAGAGCAGGTCGGCGGCCTTCTGCTCGGCCTCGCGTGTCTGGGCGTCAGCCGTCCAGGCCGCCAGCACCTTGGCCCGCATTTGCGCGAAGGGCGCCAGCGCCGGGGGGGTCACCGAGTCGACGGTGAGGGCGAAATAGCTGCCATCCGGCCCGTTGGTGAGCTGCGCCGGGTCGCCCCGATGCGCCGCGAACGCCGCCTTCACCACCGCCGCCTTCAGATCGTCCCCGCCAGGCACCGGGGCGGGCGTGCCGTCCGGCGTGTTGCCGTTGGCGTCCAGCGTGCCTTCCACGGCGGCAAGGCCGAGATTGCCCGGAAGCTGGTCGAGCGGCGTCTGGCCGGCGAGAGCGTCCTGCAGCCCGTCCACATCCTGGGCGACATCGGCCTGCGCCTTCTGCAGCTGCAATTGCTGCGTGACCTGCGCCCGCAGCGCCGCCTGATCCGGTCCGCTTTGCCCGGCTTGCGTCACCTTGAACACGTACATGCCGGTATCGCCGGCGATCGGCCCGACCACCTTGCCCGGCTCGGCGGCGAACACCGCCGCGGCGAGGTCGGGGTTGGGGATCTGCGTCTGGGTCGCGCTGTCGAGCACGATGGCGCTGGCGCCGAAGGTTTTGGCCATACCCTGGATTTTGTCCCAGCTGGCGCCCTTCTTCCACGCCACTTCCAGGCGCGAGGAACTGGCGAGGTCGCCCACCGAGAGCACCTGCACGCTGCGCACCGGCTCGCTCGGCGCGTTGGCGGCGGCGCGGGCCAGGGCTGCGTCCACATCGGCCTGCGCCACCTGCTCATGCGGCGCCAGCAGCGCCGGGGAAAGGATCACCAGCTTGATCTGGCGGTATTCGGGCGCGGTGAACTGGTCCGGATGGTTGCGCCAATAACGCTGCAGCACGGCGTCGTCCGGCGCAGCCGGGGCGGGCTGCCCGGCGACGGGGATCTGCACCATGCTGGCGAAGCGCTGTTCCGCCACGGCAGCGAAGATCGGTTTCAGCAGCGCATCCGGCGCCGCCACACCGGCCAGTACCGGACCGATCAGCTGGCGGTTGCTCAGATCATCGCGCACATCGGCGATGAACTGGTCCGGCGAGCTGTTGTTCTGCTGCAGCACCTGGGCAAACTTCGCCTTGTCGAACACGCCGTTGGTCTGGAATTGCGGGATGTTGTCCAGCATCTGGCGGATCGCCGCGTCCGGCACGGCGAGGCCGAGGCTCCGCACCTCCTGCTGCAGGACCTGCTTGCGCAGCACCTGCGCCAGGGCCTGCGCGGCCAGCTGCTGGCGCATGGCCTGGTCCGGCTGGGCCTGCCCGGACTGCTCCGCCTGGTTCAGCGCGGCCTGATACGCCGCCTGCACCGCCGTGATATCCACCGGCTTGCCGGCGACATGCGCGATGGAGGTGCCTCCCCCCGCCAGCGTGAACACGTTGGAGATGCCCCAAAGCACGAAGACGGCGACAAGGAGGCCAATAAGCCCCCGCGCCACCCAGTTGCTCATAATTTTACGGACCCAAACCAGCATCGGCTCTCTTTACCCTAAACCGCTGCCTCTATAGCTAGACCCCCGGAACTGGGCAAATAACGGATGGAATGGGCGCGGCAACAGAAGAAAGACGATCGCGCTTGCCAGATGGGCGACAAAGCGGAATTTCATTACAAATACACTATCGAACACGGGAGCTTACGAGATGCGGCAACTTATCGCTGGAAACTGGAAGATGCATGGCCGCCTGGCGGATGTGCAGGGCTTTGCCCAGGCGGTCCGCACCGCCACCCGCCATACCGACCTGCTGATCTGCCCGCCCTTCACCCTCATTGACCGCCTGGCCACGGCGCTGACGGGCTCCGGCATCGCCGTCGGCGGGCAGGATTGCCACCCCGCCCCCGAGGGCGCCTATACCGGCGACATCTCCGCGCCGATGCTGGCTGAAGCCGGCGCCGCTTATGTCATTCTTGGCCATTCCGAGCGCAGGCAATGCCATGGCGAGACCAACGCCCGTGTCGCCGGCAAGGTGTTGGCGGCGATCGCCGCCGGGCTGACCCCGATCGTCTGCGTCGGCGAGACCGATGAGCAGCGCGATGCCGGCGAGGCCAAGGACGTGGTGCGCAGCCAACTTATGCACAGCCTGCCCGAGGGCTTTGCCGGGATCATCGCCTATGAGCCCGTCTGGGCCATCGGCACCGGCCGCACGCCGACCGAGGCGGACGTGGCTGCCATGCATGCCGCCATCCGCGCAGCACTGGCGGCCAGGCTGGGCGAGGCCGGTAAGACGCTGAAAATCCTCTATGGCGGCTCGGTGAAGCCGGGCAATGCCGCCAGCCTGCTGGCCCTGCCCGAGGTGGGCGGCGCGCTGGTGGGAGGCGCCAGCCTGAAGGCGGAGGACCTGCTGGCCATCGCCGATGCCGCGCCGCGTGGTTGAATAATCGGCCCGCGCGCTCTAGAAGCCGCGAAACCTTTTTCACCCAGGCCCGTAAATGATCAAAGTTCTCCTCGTCCTGCACGTATTCGTCACCATCGCGCTCATCGGCGTGGTGCTGATCCAGCGCAGCGAGGGCGGCGGACTGGGCCTGGGCGGCGGCCAGGGCATGGGCAGCTTCATGACCGGGCGCGGCACCGCCAACCTGCTCACCCGCACCACGGCCATCCTGGGCACGTTGTTCTTCGCGCTCTCCCTCTCCCTGGCCCTGCTGTACAAGGGCAGCTCGGCGAGCAGCAACGCCGCCATCCTCAATGCCCCGGCGCAGAGCGCCCCGGCCGCGCCCGCCCCGAGTGCTCCGGCGGCTCCGGCGCCCGCGCCGCTGCCCAGCTCGCTGCCGCAAACCCCGGCCGACGCGCTGCCCGCACCCACTGCCCCGGCGGCCCCGGCCCCGGGCAGCGCGCAATAAGCGCGTTCCCTCTCCCGTTTTCTCAACGACTCGTGTAAGGTTGGATTCCATGACGCGGTTTGTCTTCATCACCGGCGGCGTGGTGTCTTCGCTCGGCAAGGGCATCGCCTCGGCGGCCCTCGGTGCGCTGCTCCAGGCACGCGGTTATTCCGTGCGGCTTCGCAAGCTGGACCCCTATCTCAACGTCGATCCGGGCACCATGAGCCCGTATCAGCACGGCGAAGTGTTCGTCACCGATGACGGGGCCGAGACCGACCTCGACCTCGGCCATTACGAGCGTTTCACTGGCGTGGCGGCGACCAAGGCGGACAACGCCACCACCGGGCGCATCTATTCCGACGTGATCGCCAAGGAGCGGCGCGGCGACTATCTCGGCGCCACGGTGCAGGTGATCCCCCACATCACCGACGCGATCAAGGACGTGGTCGTGCGCCAGACCTCCGAGTTCGACTTCGTGCTGGTCGAGATCGGCGGCACGGTCGGCGATATCGAGAGCCTGCCCTTCCTGGAAGCCATCCGCCAGCTCGGCAACGAGCTTACAGCCGAGCGCGCGATGTTCGTGCACCTCACGCTGGTGCCCTACATCCCCTCCGCTGGCGAGCTGAAGACCAAGCCGACCCAGCATTCGGTGAAGGAGCTGCAGAATGTCGGCATCCAGCCGGACATGCTGATCTGCCGCTGCGACCGCCCGGTGCCCGAGAACGAGCGCCGCAAGATCGCCAGCTTCTGCAATGTCAGCACCGAGGCCGTGGTCCCGGCATTGGACGTGGACACAATCTACACCGTGCCCATTTCCTATCACGAGGCCGGGATGGACCGCGAAGTGCTGCGCCATTTCCGCCTGCCCTTCGAGACCGAGCCCGACATGTCCTCCTGGCGGCGGATTGTCGATACCGTGCGCGCCCCCGAGGGCGAGGTGCGCATCGCCGTGGTCGGCAAATATATCAGCCTGCTGGACAGCTATAAATCCCTGGCCGAGGCGCTGGCCCATGGCGGCATCGCCAACAAGGTGAAGGTGAAGCTGGAGTGGGTCGACTCCGAGATCTTCGAGCAGCCGGACACGATCGAGCAGCTTGAGGGCGTGCATGGCATTCTCGTCCCCGGCGGCTTCGGCGAGCGCGGCGCGATGGGCAAGATCGAGGCCGTGCGCTTCGCCCGCGAGCACAAGGTGCCGTTCCTGGGCATCTGCTTCGGCATGCAGATGGCGGTGATCGAGGCGGCGCGGAACTTGGCCGGGATGAAGGAGGCTTCCTCCACCGAGTTCGGCCCGTGCGAGATCCCCGTCGTCGGCCTGCTCACCGAATGGGCCCGCGGCAACGAAATCGAACGCCGCCGCGAGGGCGGCGACCTCGGCGGCACCATGCGCCTCGGCGCCTTCCCCGCAGCGCTCGCGGCGGATTCGCTGGTGCGTGCGGTATATGATGGCGCGGCGCGGATTTCCGAACGCCACCGCCACCGGTACGAGGTGAACATCCATTACCGCGAGCAGCTGGAAGCCACCGGCCTGCGCTTCTCCGGCCTCTCGCCGGATGGCGTGCTGCCGGAAATCGTCGAATACCCGGACCACCCCTGGTTCATCGGCGTGCAGTACCATCCGGAACTGAAGTCCAAGCCGTTCGACCCGCACCCGCTGTTCAAGGGCTTCATCGCCGCGGCGGTGAAGCAGTCCCGGCTGGTGTGAGGCGGAACCAGCCAGAAACTGGCTGGTTCAAAAACGCATCTTTGATTACCAGATCAGCCCGGGCAGAATCGCCGTCGGGCTGAGCTGGTGCGCCGCGGCCTCGGCGGGCGCGTTCTCCGGGTGCAGGGCGTGGATGCCCGAGAGCACCCAGCACGCATCGACCCCCGCCGCCGCCGCGCCCGCGACGTCCGTGCGCAGCGAGTCACCCACGGCCAGCGTGCGCCCGCGCGCCGTGCCCAGCATCGCCAGAGTGGGAGTATAGATCGCCGGGTCCGGCTTGCCGCGCTGGATCACGCGCCCGCCCTCGGCCTTGTACAGCTCGGCAAGCAGCCCGGCGCAGATGATGCGCTGCCCGCCACGCACTACCTCGTAATCCGGATTGGCACAGACCATGGGGATGCCCGCCTTCAGCCCGGCTTCCAGCACAGGCCGGTACAGCTCCGGGTCCTGCGGGCCGAGAACATCATCCGGCCCGGTGTTGAGGATGAAATCCGCCGCCGCCGGATCGCCCGCTTCCTCGTAGGGCAGCGTGTCGAACACGTCGCGGTCACGCGGCGGGCCCAGGTGGTACAACCGCCGGCCCAGCGTTGCCGCCTCGTCCGTGCGGTCACGCAGCATCAGGTGCACCGCCTCGCCACTGGACATGATGCCGCGATACAGCTCCGGCACGATACCCATATTGGCCAGCATGGCGGCGATGCCGGAAGGCCGGCGCGGCGCGTTGGAGAGGAACACCACGGGCTTGCCCGCCGCGCGCAGACGCGCCAGGCAATCCGGCACACCGGGATAGGGCTGCACGCCGTCATGCACCACGCCCCAGAGATCGACGATGAAGCCGTCGTAATTCTGCGCCAGCGCGCCGAACCCGCTCATGCCCCCGCCCCCACGGCCTGCGCCACATTGGCGAAACCGAGCGCGCGCA
>DATIWS010000032.1:0-2373 GCA_035519275.1 Acidocella sp.
GACGGTCGCCATCACGCCCATCTTCATCAGGGCGCGCACCACGTCGCGGCCCTGGGCGGCCATGCGGTTGGCCAGCTCCTGCACGGTGATCGTCTCCGGCAGGATGACCTCGCGCACCACCTTCAGGCCATCGGAGCGCAGGAGCTCCAGCTCGGCCTGGCGGCGCTCACGTTCGCGTTGACGGCGCACGGAGGCCAGGGAGCGGGTCTTCTCGTCCTCGCCCTCGATCGCGGCCTGCACGTCGATGCGGCCACTACGGCGGTTGCCGTCGCCCAGCTTCTTGACCGGGGCAACAGGCACGCCGCGCTTGGGCGCCGGGGTGCTGAGGCGGCGAACGCCAGCACGCGGGGCTTCTTCCTCCTCCTCCGCGCCAGCCGGACGGCCGCCGGGCTTGAGTTGCAGCGTCTCGCGGGCAGCGGGCGCGGCGGGGCGCGCGGGCGCTCCCGCAGGCCTGGCGGCTGTGGCAATAGCGGGCTTGGCCGCGGCAGACGGTGCCGCGGGGGCGGACACAGGGGCTTTGGCCGCCGCCTCGGCTTCGGCTTTCGCCTGAGCTTCTGCCTCGACCTTCGCCTTGGCATCTTCCTCGGCTTGGCGCGCCGCCTCTTCCTCACGGCGGCGAGCTTCCTCGGCGGCGGAGAGAATGGAAATCTTTTCCTGTTCGCGGCGTTCAGCCTCGCGCTGCGCCGCGAGGCGCTGCTGCTCGACCAGCACGCGCTGGCGCGTCGCCTGTTCGGCGGCGGTGAGGGCGCGTCCGCCCGGACCTGCGGCGGGGCGCGGGCGCGGGGCCTGCGGCGCGGGCTGGCTCGGCGCCTGGCCGGCGGGGCGCACGGCGGCGGGCTTCAGCGTGAGGGGGGCTGGCTCGGCCGGTGCGGCCGGCGCGGCAGGAGCCGGGCCTGGTCCGCGCTTCTTGCGCACTTCCACCTGCACCACCTTGGAGCGGCCATGCGAAAAACTCTGACGCACGGAGCCGGCATCGACAGTATGCCCCGCATCCCCACGCGCCGCTGGGCGCAGCGAGAGCCTGCCTTTGGTTTCATTCTGGTCGTTGCCGTCACTCATGCCTAATCCGGTCCAATCCGCTAGTCAGGGCCGGAGTTAACCGGCCTGGTTGGGCTCTACTGCCCGCTTGTTACTTCCACCGCAACACCTTGGAGGCGTTGCGCTTCGATTTCGATCATCTTGGCCAGCCGCCCTGGGGCGATGACCACATGCACCGTGTGCTCACGGCCGAAGATTTTTCCCAGCGCGGCGGCGCTCAGCACCGCCACCACGGGCACATCCCGCCCGCCCAGGAACCGTGCCCGCTCATCCGGGCTGCCATCCGCCGCCTGCACGACCACCCCGGCCTTGCCGGCCTGCAGCCATTCCCGCGCCTTCTCGAAGCCGGATATGGCGACGCCACCGCGCCGGGCCAAGCCCAGCAGGTCAGCCACGCGGCGAGTGAGTGCCGCATGCACCTCGGCCAGAAGATCGGGCGGCAGAACAACCTGCCCCTTGGCGGCGCGGGCGAACACACCACGCCGGATTGCCTGATGTAGCACATCGGCGCGCGCGCTCAACCACAAGCCTCGTCCGGGCAGGGTTGCGGCGGCGTCGAACACCAGGCGGCGCTCCGGCCCCACGACGAAGCGCAGCGCCTGCTCGCGCGGCACGGTCTCGCGGGTGACGAGGCAGCGGCGCAGCGGGCCGCGCTCCTCCGCCTCGTCAGGCACTTCCAGCGCCTCTGGTTCAGCCTGCGTTGCCATCCTCCCCTTCGAACCAATGCGCGCGCGCGGCCATGATGATTTCGTTGGCCTGCTCCTCGGTCATCACATCATTCCCCAGGATCTCCACCAGCTCGTCACCGGCGAGGTCCGCGAGGTCATCCAGCGTCTTCACGCCCTTCTCACCCAGGGCGATCAGGTCCTTGGCCGAGAACACCTCGAACGCGGCGACCTCATCGGCCACGCCAAGCGCGACGCGCTTCTCCTCCATCTCGCCGGCCTGACGCTCCAGGAAGGCGTTGGCACGGCGCACCAGCTCGGCCGCGACATTCTCGTCGAAGCCCTCGATCGAGGCGACTTCCTCTTCCGGCGTGGCGACGAGGTCCTCGATGGTCTCGAAGCCCTCCTGCACCAGCAGACCGGCGATCACGTCGTCCACGTCCAGCCCCTCAACGAACAGCCCGGTCTTGCGGCGGAATTCCTCCTGCCGGCGCTCGCTCTCCTCGGCCTCCGTCAGGATGTCGATATCCCAGCGGGTAAGCTGCGAGGCGAGACGCACGTTCTGGCCGCGGCGGCCGATGGCCAGCGAGAGCTGGCTGTCCGGCACCACGACTTCAACGCGCCCTGCTTCCTCGTCCATCACCACCTTGGAGACTTCCGCCGGGGCCAG
>DATIWS010000033.1:0-13976 GCA_035519275.1 Acidocella sp.
GTCGAACCGCGCGGCGCCGGCGGCGGCGAGCGGCACGGTGAGCCTGCGGCCCTGGATCATCAGCGTGCCTGGCCGCACCGTCTCGCCCTCGGTGAGGGTGGCGAACACCAGGTCCATGGCGTTGTCGGCGCGGGCGTTGGCAGGCACGTACCAGGCTTTCAGCCCGTGAAGCCGGCCGCGGCGGTAATCCTGGGCCGAGTCCAGCACCAGCACGTCGAGCTTCTGCTTGATCAGGGCGATGAAGGGCAGAAAGGCGTCGCGCCCCGGCTTGCCTTTGTACAGGTCGTCGGGGAGCGTGTTGGAGGTGGCCACCACCACCACATGGCGGGCGAACAGCGCCTCGAACAGCCGGCCCAGGATCATCGCGTCCACGATGTCATGCACCTGGAACTCGTCGAAGCAGAGTAGCGCGGCCTCGCCGGCGATCTCGTCGGCCAGCGGCGGAATCGGGTCGGAAATCTCGGGGTGGGCGCGCTTGATGGCGTGGAAGCGCTTGTGCGTCTGCTGCATGAACTCGTGGAAGTGGATGCGCTTCTTGCGCGGCACGTCCGCCGCCTCGAAGAACAGGTCCATGAGCATGGATTTTCCGCGACCGACCTCACCGACGATATACAGCCCGTTCGGGCGGTCCTGGACTTCCTCCACCGGCTTGCGGCGCAGGAAGCGGCCGAGGAACCGGCTATTGTTGTTGGCGGCTTTCGGCGCGGGGTCGTAGCCGCGCAGCTTGGCCCACAGAGCCTGCAGATGCTCGGCAGCGGCGGCCTGCGCCTGGTCGTAGACCAGTTGGCCGGCGGCGATACGGGCACGGTAGGCCGGGATCACGCCGGTCACGGTGGAGGAGGCGCTGGACATGCCGGGCGGATACTTCAACCCATTGTGCAGGGCAACAAGGGGAAACCGTCACGCGCGCGGGGTTGATGCGCGAAATTTACCGGCGCATTGATGCCGGACAGGGAGTTATGTACGGATGCAACCCATGGATGTGCTGGATTTCGATGCGCTGCGCGCCACGACTGTGTCGAACGACCCGTTCGCGCATATTCTGCTCCCGCGCTTCGTGAAGCCCGAGGCGCTGCACGCCGTGTTCGCGGCGCTGCCGCCGATGAAGGGGCGGGGCAGCTTTCCTATCCAGGCGCTGAAGCTCGGCCCCGTCGCCAAGTGCGCCATCGCCGGGCTGCAGAGCGATACGTTCCGCGAGATCGTGGCGGAGAAATTCGGACTCGACCTGAAGGGCGCGCCCTCCATGACCACGTTGCGCGGCAATTCCGACGTGCAGGACGGGCAGATCCACACCGATTCCTCGGCCAAGCGCGTCACGATCCTGCTTTACCTCAACCCCAGCGACGGCGCGGCCTGGGCGCGGCAGGAGGGTTGCTTGCGCCTGCTGCGCGGGCCTGACAACCTGGAGGACTACGCCGCCGAGGTGCCGCCAGTGGACGGCACGCTGCTCGTCTTTCCCAACGGTCCGACCACCTGGCATGGGCACAAGCAGTATATCGGCCAGCGCTACGTGGTGCAGATGAACTACATGACCACCAGCGCCAAGGCGAAGGCGGAGATGCGCCGGCATCATCTCTCGGCGTTCGTCAAGCGGCTGACCGGGGTAGCTTGAGCCGTGCTGGCGGGGCAGAAGGTCATCGTCATTCTGCCCGCCTATAACGCGGCGCGCACGCTGGAGCGCACCGTCGCCGAAATCCCGCGCGATATCGTGGACGAGGTGATCCTCACCGATGACGGCAGCGCGGACGACACCGTGGCGCTCGCCCGCCAGCTCGGGCTGACCACGCTGGTGCATGAGAAGAACCGCGGCTACGGCGGCAACCAGAAGACCTGCTACGCTGAGGCCCTGGCCCGCGGCGCCGATATCGTGGTGATGCTGCACCCGGACTATCAGTATTCGCCCAAGCTGGTCGCGGCCATGGCGGCGATGATCGCCTCCGGGCATTACAGTGTGGTGCTGGGCTCGCGCATCCTTGGGCGCGGGGCGCTGCGGGGCGGCATGCCGCTGTACAAATACATCGCCAACCGGGGGCTCACCTTCGGCGAGAACATCCTGCTCGGACTGAAGCTCTCCGAATACCATACCGGCTACCGGGCATGGTCGGCGGAGCTGCTGCGCGCTTTGCCGCTGGAGCGCTGCTCCGATGATTTCGTGTTCGATAACGAGATGCTGGCGCTGGCCGCCTGGGAGGGCGCGGAGATCGGCGAGCTCTCCTGCCCGACGCGCTATTTCGCCGAGGCATCCTCGATCAACTTCCGCCGCTCGGTGGTGTATGGGCTGGGCGTGCTGCGCACCGCCCTGGCGTACCGGCTGGCGCGCTGGGGCTGGCGCCGCGAACCGCTGTTCACCAATGCCGCGTAAGGCGCTGGCGCTGCGGCTGGCCGCCGCCGTATCGCTGGGCATAGGCCTGCTGGCCGGGCCGCGCATTGCCGGTGCGGCGGTGGCGGGGGCGGACGCCTTGCGGGCGCTGGGGCCTTTGGGGCTGCTGCTGTTCACCGGGGCGGTGTTTCTCTGCGCGCTTGTTGGCATCGTGCCCGGGGGGCTGCTCGGCGTGGCTGCTGGGGCGATTTTCGGCGTGGTTGCCGGGTTCGCAGCCAGTGCCGCCGGGATCATGGCCGGGGCGGTGGCGGCCTTCGTGCTGGCGCGTGGTGTGGCGCGCCCCTGGGCGCGGGAGCTGCTCCGGCGCGGCGGGTTTCTTGCCCGGCTGGATGGCGCCATCTCCGCCGAGGGCTGGCGGCTGGTGGCGCTGCTGCGCATCTCGCCGGTCATGCCGTTTTCCCTCACATCCTACGCGCTGGGGCTCTCCGGCGTTTCCCTGCGGGACTACACGATGGGCACGGTCGCCTCGCTACCCGCGCTGCTGGGCTACGTGATCATCGGCGCGCTAGGCGGCTGGGGAACGCGCCTGCCCGCCGGGCCGGGGCGGGAGGTGCACATCGTCCTGTTGCTTCTTGGCGCCGTGGCCACGCTCGCTCTCGGCTGGCATCTCGGCCGGTTGCTGACGCGGGCTTTAGCGGTTTCACCAGCGCGAAAACCTGTCTAGGGTGGGGGCGATGCTAACTGATCTGCCAAATGTACTGACCTTGTCCCGGATTGGCGCGATCCCGCTGCTGGTGCTGCTGGCGGCGCTGCGGGCGCCGTTGCCCGATTTTCTCGCCGCGCTGGTGTTCACCCTGGCCGGAATCACCGACTATCTCGACGGCTATCTGGCCCGCGAGCGCCAGCAGCTCTCCGATCTGGGCCGCATGCTCGACCCGATCGCGGACAAGCTCCTGGTCGGGGCGACGCTGATGGCGCTGGTCGGCTTCGGGCGCCTGCCGGAATACGGCCTTTACCCCGCCATCGTTATCATGCTGCGCGAGATCCTGGTCTCCGGCCTGCGCGAATATCTGGCGGAGATCCGTGTCGGCCTCCCGGTGACGAAACTGGCCAAATGGAAAACCGGCGTGCAGATGGTGGCGCTCGGTTTGCTGCTGCTGGGCAGCGACGGCGCGCGCGTCATGGGGCTGGGCTTCCTGCCGATGGGCTGGATCGGCGGCACGCTGCTCTGGCTCGCCGCGGTGCTCACGCTGATCACCGGCTGGGACTACCTGACCGCCGGGCTGCGCCATGCCGGCATCAGTGCCGATGCCTGAGCCTCGGGCGGCTGCCGCGCGGATTTCCCAGCGGCACCGGTTCGGCTAAACGAGCCAGCATAAGCCCCTGAGGAGTCATGAGTTTGCGCAAATCCCTGGCCGTTGGTCTGCTGATTGGTCTTTCCGGCTGCGCCAGCGAACGGCATTTTGCCGCCGCTTCCCTGTGGCCGTTCGGCAACCCGAATGCGCCGGCCGTGACCAGCGAGACCGCGCAGCGTGCCCTTGGTCATAACGTGGATGTGCCGCCGATTCAGCCGCAGCCCGGCGATGTCTGGCCCGGCCCGGTGCAGCCCATGCCGACCCTGAGCCAGGTGCAGAAATACTCGAACATGCCGCTCGGCCAGGGTTATACGCCGTCTCTGCCGTCGCCCTATCCGCCCGGGGAGGAGCCGAAGGATAACGGCAACTCTGATGGCATCACCGATGGCCAGCTCTATCCAACCGTGAACGGGGTGCAGCAGGCAGTGCCCGCTGTGCCGGGTCATACGAGGTAGATGCGCGTCCTGTATTTCGCCTGGCTGCGTGAGAAGACCGGGATAGGGCAGGAGGAGCTTTGTCTCCCCGCTGGCGTGGACACGCCGCGCGCCTTGGCCGGCTGGCTCGCGGGGCGCGGGCCGGGTTACGCGGCGGCTTTTGCTGACATGGCGCTGATCCGTTGCGCGGTGGACCGGGAGTTTGTGGATCTGGACGCGAAGCTGGGCGGCGCGGCCGAGGTCGCATTCTTCCCGCCGGTGACGGGCGGCTGATGCGCCGCATCTCCGTTCAGGAAGAAGACTTCGATGCCGGTGCGGAACTGGCGCGCCTGACAGGCGGCGGCGCTGGCGGGGTGGCGAGTTTCATCGGCGTGGTGCGGGGCGAGGCCGATGGCCGGAAGCTCGCGGCGCTGCGGCTGGAGCATTACCCGGGCATGACCGAGGCGGCGCTGGCGCGGTTGGCGGATGCGGCGCTGGCGCGCTGGGCGCTCACCGGCGTTATTATCATCCACCGCGTGGGGCGGCTGCTTCCGGCGCAGAACATCGTGCTCGTCGCCACGGCCAGCGCCCAGCGCGCCGCAGCGCTTGCCGCCACCGCGTACCTGATCGACCGGCTGAAGACGGACGCCCCCTTCTGGAAGGCGGAGGAGTTCGCCGACGGCGCCGTGCGCTGGGTCTCGGCGCGGCCTGGGGACGAAGCCGCCGCCGCCGCGTGGCGGAAGGATTTGCCCCCTGGGCCGGACCGGCTATAGGAGCGCCATCATGGACCTTAAAGAATATATTCGCGGTATCCCGGATTTCCCCAAGCCGGGGATCCTTTTCTATGACATCTCGACCCTGCTGCGGCATGCCGATGCCTGGCAGGTGGCGATGGGCCGCCTGACCAACACCGTGCGCGCCTACCACCCGACCGTGCTGGCGGGTGTGGAGAGCCGTGGCTTCCTGCTGGCGGCGCCGCTGGCGCTGAAGCTGGGCTGCGGCTTTGTCATGCTGCGCAAGCCGGGCAAGCTGCCCGGTGCCACCGTGGGGCTGGACTATGCGCTGGAATACGGCACGGACCGGATCGAGGTCCAGGCCGATGCTGTCGAACCGGGCGCGCGCGTGGTGGTGGTGGACGACCTGCTCGCCACCGGCGGCACCATGGCCGCGGGGATCAAGCTGCTGCAGAAAGTGGGCGCCGATGTGGTCGCCGCTGCGGCGCTGATCGAGCTGACCTTCCTGGGCGGCCGGGCAAAGCTCGACGTGCCATTTGAGGCGCTGGTCCAGTACGACAATTGACGAAACCGGACGGTCCCCTAATGTCCGCTGGAGGGAAACGCGGAAAGGTGGGATGGTGAAACGCCGGCAAATGTTCAGCGGAGTGGCCCTGGCGGCGCTCCTGCCGCGCCTGGGGCGGGCCGACACGGTGTCGGTTAGCGTCGCCGCCCCGCCGCTGACATTGCTGGTGGCCGGGCCGGACGGCCAGCAGACCAGCCGCTGGGGCGATGCCTGCGCCCTGGCCATGGCCGGGTGCTTCCCAGGCAATCCGGCGATCAACACCATGGCTGTCGGCGGGCTGGATGGCGTGACTGGCGCCAACCGGCTGGACGCGCTGGTGGTGCCCGATGGCAAGACCGCCGCGATCCTGCCGGGTGCCGCGTTGATCGCCTTTCTCTGCGGCGACAGCCGTGTGCATTTCGACCCGACGCGCTGGACTCCGCTGCTCGCGGGCAGCAATTCCGGCGTGCTGATGCTGCGCGCCCCCTCAGGCGTGACGCCCGACCTTAAGCTCCTGCGGTCCATGGCGCCGCTGCGCCTGGGCGCGGATTCGCCGCAAAGTGCCGATCTCGCGGCGCTGCTGGCGCTGGCGCGCGTTGGCGTGACAACCGCTCCGGTGTTCGGCCTGCGGGATACAGCCGCCAAAACCCGCGCCTTCATGGCAGGTGAAGTGGATGCCGTGTTCATCAGCGGGGAGGGGGTGCCGGAGGATCTGGCGCCGCTTTCCGCCTCGGGCGCCGTGCCGGCTTTCTCCCTCGGCGTGCTGGATGCCAGCGGCCGCGTGACGGCCGATCCGCTATTCCCTGGTCTGCCCGATGCCCTCGCCGTCGGCCCCGGCACGGAACTGTTTCTCGATGCCGCCTATGCCGCCGCCGCCTCTGCCGCGCGGCTGGATTTCCTGCTGGTCCTGCCACGGCTTAGCGATATCAACGCCGTGGCGCAGTGGCGCACCGCGGCCGATACCGCCAGCGCTGCTCCGGGGCTTGCCGCCGCGGCGGATGCCAGCGCCATCAGCTTGCAGTCCGCCCCGGTGCTGGCCAGCGCCCTGGCCGCGCTCAACCTGCAGTCCAACGACCAGGCAAGCCTGCAGGCCTTCCTGGCCAAGACCTACGGCTGGCAGCCAAGCTGATTTTGGCCAAGCCGGTTAAAACCTATGTCTGTTCGGCCTGTGGCAGCGTCTTCCCGAAATGGGCGGGGCGGTGCGAGGCCTGCGGCGAGTGGAACACGCTGGACGAGCAGATCGTGCCCAAGGCTCTGCCCGGCGGCATGAAGGACAGCGCCCGCCAGGGCGGCAAGATCGAGTTCGTCGGGCTGGAAGGCATCTCCCCGCCGCCGCCCCGCGTGCCTACGACCATCGCGGAGTTCGACCGCGTGCTGGGCGGCGGGCTGGTCCCGGCCTCTGTGGTGCTGGTCGGGGGCGATCCGGGCATCGGCAAATCCACTCTGCTGTTGCAGGCGGGCGCGGCGCTGGGCCAGGCCGGGCGTGAGGTGGTGTATATCTCGGGCGAGGAATCCGTCGACCAGATCCGCATGCGCGCGCGGCGGCTGGGGCTGACACAATCGCCCATGCATCTCGCCGCCGCGACGCAACTCGGCGACATCCTGGCCAGCCTGGCGCAATTCCCCAACGCGGCGCTGGTGGTCATCGACTCCATCCAGACCATGTGGACCGACGGCGTGGACTCCGCCCCGGGCTCGGTGACGCAGGTGCGCGCGGCGGCCTTCGAGCTGATCCGCGCCGCGAAAACGCAGGGGTTCGCGCTGATGCTGGTCGGGCATGTGACCAAGGAGGGCAACATCGCCGGGCCGCGCGTGCTGGAGCACATGGTGGACGTGGTGCTGCATTTCGAAGGAGATCGAGGCCACCAGTTCCGAATTTTGCGCGGCATCAAGAACCGCTTCGGCGCCACTGACGAGATCGGCGTGTTCGAGATGACCGGCGCCGGGCTTTCCGAGGTCGCCAACCCCTCGGCGCTGTTCCTGGCGGAGCGGCGGGGCAACGTGTCGGGCAGCGCGGTGTTCGCGGGGCTGGAGGGCTCGCGCCCAGTGCTGGTAGAACTCCAGGTGCTGCTGGCGCCCAACCCCGGCGGCTCGCCAAGGCGTTCGGTCATCGGCTGGGATTCCGGGCGGCTCTCCATGCTGCTGGCAGTGCTGGAGACCCGCTGCGGGCTGAAGCTCGCCATGAACGACGTGTACCTGAACGTGGCCGGCGGCTTGCGGGTGAACGAGCCGGCGGCGGATCTGGCCGTGGCGGCGGCGCTGATCTCGGCGGCGTCCGACGTGCCGACCGATCCCGAGATGGTGTTCTTCGGTGAGATCGGCCTTTCCGGCGAGCTGCGCCAGGTGGCCCAGGCGGAGCTGCGGCTGAAGGAGGCGGCGAAGCTCGGCTTCGCCCGTGCCGCCAGCCCGAAGCGCGTTGCCGGCGGCACCGCGCGGATTTCTGTGCCAAAATCGTTGAGCCTGGTTGAAATCGGACACCTGACTGACCTTGTTGGCATCATCGCGACCGGGGTAAAACTTGAGCGCAACAAGGAGGGCGGATGACCTGGATCGATGCGGCCGCGCTTGTCGTGGTCCTGCTGTCAGCGGCGATTTCTATGGTGCGCGGCTTCGTGCGCGAGGTGCTGGGGGTTGGCGCCTGGGTGGGGGCTGCCTTCGCGGCGGTGAAATTCTACCCGCTGGCGCAGCCGGAGATCGCCTCCATTTTGCCAGCCAGCATGAATCATTTCGTGATCTACGGCGCCATGGCCGCGGTGTTCCTGGTCGTGCTGATCGTGCTCAGCCTCGTCAGTGCGCTGATCGGCGGGCTGGTGCGGGATTCCGCCCTGTCCGGGTTGGACCACAGCCTGGGGCTCGTGTTCGGCGCGGTGCGCGGGGCATTGGTGGTGTGCGTTGCCTATGTCGCCCTCTCGGTGGGCGTGGCGCAGCCGCAATGGCCTGCCCCTGTGGTGAAGGCACGCTTCCTGCCGATGGCTCATCAGGGCGCTAAGGCGCTGGTATCGCTGCTGCCGAATGCCTACCAGCCGAAGGTGGATCCGTTGCCCGGTGAGCCCGCCCCGCCGGCGAGCGTCTTGATGCAGCAGCCCGTGGCGGGCAGCGCGCTGCAAACATATTAAATTCGAAGGCGGCACTTATGCGCGCGGCCGCCTCGACATCGGCGTGTCACCCGAGTACTTGACGCGCGCGTAGCTTGGAGGTTGGGCCCGATGATTGATGATGACAAGCCACACGAGGAGTGCGGCGTTTTCGGGGCCTGGAACGTGACTGATGCGGCCGCGATCACCGCGCTGGGCTTGCACGCCTTGCAGCATCGCGGCCAGGAGGCAACGGGGATCGTGACGCATGACGGCGTGCGGTTCCACTCGCATAAGGGCCTCGGCCTGGTTGGCGACAATTTTGGCGACGCCAAGGTGATGGCCAGCCTGCCCGGCACCCGCGCCATCGGCCATAACCGCTACGCCACATCTGGCGAGACCGTGCTGCGCAACGTGCAGCCGCTCTTCGCGGAATTCGAGTTCGGCGGGCTGGCGGTGGGCCATAACGGCAACCTGACCAACGCCGACACGCTGCGCCGGGCTCTGGTGCGCCGCGGCTGCCTGTTCCAGTCCACCATGGACTCCGAGGTGTTCGTCCACCTCATCGCCATCTCCCTCTATTCCAACGTGGTGGACCGGCTGATCGACGCGGTGAAGCAGGTCATCGGCGCGTATTCGCTGGTGGCGCTGACGCAGGAGCACCTGATCGGCGTCCGCGACCCGCTGGGCGTGCGCCCGCTGATCCTGGGCCGCACCCATGGCGCGGATGGCAAGGCTGGCTGGGTGCTGGCCTCCGAGACCTGCGCGCTCGATATCGTCGGCGCCGACTTCGTGCGCGATGTCGAGCCGGGCGAGATCGTGCTGATCGACGACAAGGGCGTGCAGAGCATCAAGCCCTTCACCACCAGGCCGCCGCGCTTCTGCGTGTTCGAATACATCTATTTCGCCCGGCCGGATTCGGTGATGGAGGGCACGTCCGTCTATGCCGCGCGCAAGCTCATCGGCGCGCAACTGGCCAAGGAGGCGCCGGCTGAGGCGGATGTGATCGTGCCGGTGCCCGATTCCGGCGTGCCCGCCGCCATGGGCTTTGCGGAAGCTTCAGGCATCGACTTCGAGCTGGGCATCATCCGTAACCATTATGTCGGCCGCACCTTCATCGAGCCGACCGACCAGATCCGCCATCTCGGCGTGCGGCTGAAGCATTCCGCCAATCGCGCGATGCTCGAAGGCAAGCGCGTGGTGCTGGTGGACGACTCGATCGTGCGCGGCACCACCAGCCAAAAGATCGTTGAGATGGTGCGCGCCGCTGGCGCCGCCGAGGTGCATATGCGCATCGCGGGTCCCCCGACCACCCATTCCTGCTTCTACGGCATCGACACGCCCGAGCGCAGCAAGCTGCTCGCCGCGCGCAACAGCGTGGACGAGATGGCCAAGCTGATCGGCGTGGACAGCCTCGCCTTCATCTCCATCGACGGGCTGTACAAGGCGCTGGGCAAGCCGGGGCGGGACCCCGCGGCGCCGGCCTTCTGCGATGCCTGCTTCACCGGCGACTACCCGATCGAGCTGACCGACAACAACGAGCCGCGCGACAACCAGCCCAGCCTGCTGGCCGAGACGCGGTAAAATGGATGACATAGCGGCCTATATTTGGGTGGCTGTGGGCGGCGCCATCGGCAGCGTTGCGCGTTACGCGCTGGGCAATGCCATGGTGCTGGCCCTGGGGGCCTCGTTTCCCTGGGGCACGCTGCTCATCAACGTGCTCGGTTCCTTTATTATAAGCTGCTTCGGCATGCTGGCCGGCGCGCATGGGCGATTCCCCCTGCCGTTCGAGGCACGGGTCTTCGTCACCGTCGGTCTTTGCGGCGGATTCACCACCTTCTCCTCCTTCAGCCTGCAAACGGTTGAATTGGCCCGCAACGGGCAGGGCGGCCGTGCCCTTTTTTATGTCATAGCTTCAGTCATTTTGTGCGTGCTTGCCTGTGCTTTGGGCGTGTTTGTCGCGCAGGCGCTAAATGCCTCCCGTCAAGGCAGTTCTGTTTAAGATTTTGTGTCATTTGAGCCACACAAATGCTTCAAATTTATAGGGTTGCGCTTTTTACCTAGAAGCAATGCCTTTTTGATGGCTACAAATATAATCGTTACCCTTTGTGCCCGCCGCGGCCTTGACTTCTCCAGTCATGGGACGTGACGGGCAGGGTTTCCTTGTTATCAGGCGCATTAAAAATGCGCGCAGAGGAGACATATATATATGCGTCGTCAACTTCTGGGCCTCGGCTTCGCGGCCGCGTCCTCTCTCCTGGCTCTTCACGCTGCCCAGGCCATGACCGGCCCGCAGCCCATCACGATCGACGGCGGCCCGCTGGGTAGCCTCTCGCTCAGCGGCGGCGTGGACGGTTACGGCTATGTGGTCACCCCTCAGCCGGACAACCTGCAGACCACTGGCATGAATGTCACCAACAGCATCATCGAGCTGCAGAAGACCACCGGCGAGCTGCAGTTCACCATCGAGGTCGGCAGTTCCTCGACGCAGTCGCTGGGGGCACTATCTTATGATAGCTCGGGTCATATCGCCAACACGACAACCAACTTTTTCACCACCGGTCCGCTCTATGCCGGCTACATCACCGTCGCCCCGCCGAACTCCCCGGTGACGGTCTCGGCCGGTATGTTGAACTCGCTGGAAGGTTACGAATCCGGTTTCGACTGGAACAACCCGAGCCAGTTCAGCACTCTGATGTACTATGTGGAGAACAGCCAGGCCCGCGGCGTTCAGATGAACCTAACCGAAGGGCCGCTGACCGCCGAGGTGCAGTTCGGTGATGGTTACGACACCGGCGTGTTCAACTTCCTGCAGGCGCTGGTTAGCTACAGCTTCAACTCGAGCAATGTGCTGAGCGTCTTTTACGGCGGCAATCTCGGCACCACCGGCCTTAACACCTTCGGCTACGGCAACATAACCACCGGGGAATACGGCGCGCAATTTGTGAACTCGCAGATGGTCGGCGCCTATTACAACTACACCAACGGCAACCTGAACCTGGTGCCGGAAGTGCAGTATCAGTATGCCAAGGAGAATGCGAAGGTTGGGCTCTTCAAGTCGTCGTCCAATATCGGCGCGGCAGTGATCGGCAATTACTCTTTCGCCAACACCCCGTACTCGCTGGGCGGTTTCGTCGAGTATTTCGGTTCCCACAGTTCTGCCGAGAACACCTCCCAGACCTGGGCGATCGGGCCGAACGCCCAGGCGGTCGGCTTCGCGCTGTCCCCGACCTGGCAGTACAAGTATCTGTTCGCCCGCGCCAACGCTGGCTACGTCTACCTGCTGCACAACGAGGACACTGCCGGCAACAAGTACGGCTACGGCGGTTCTGGTACTGGGCGCAACCAGTTCACCGGTACGCTCGAAGCCGGCCTGCTGTTCTAATCCAGCAGTTAGCCGAAACGAAAAGGCCGGGGATCTCCCCGGCCTTTTTTTGTTGCGCCACGGTTTTGTTGCCTCCCGGAAGAGAGGCTATTTCGCAACCTGGGCCAGCCAGTCTGGCAGGTTGTAGTAGTTGGTCACGCGGGCGATCTTACCATCGCGGATGGCGAAGAAGGCGCCGCCGGGCAGCATGTATTTCTGCCCGTGTGCTTCCGGCATGCCATGCCCGGCCTGCAGATACTCGCCATGCACCATATACTCCGCCGCGGCGCGGGTGCCGCTGAGGTCGGTCAGCACCACGATATCGGTGAGCCGCTCGCGGTAGCAGCGGTTCATGTCATGCAGGAAGGCGGCGAAGGCGTCCCGGCCCGTTTCTGTGCCGGACTGGTTGATGTCATGCTTCACGTCGTCAGTGAACAGTTTCACCATCGCCGCAACATCGCCGGCGTTGAAAGCCTCGTAATAGGCGTTGATCAGCTGATGCACGGTCTCGGTCATGGCTTTTTCCTTTCCTGCGCAAGCATGCCGCGCAGCTCTGGCGCCGGGCAAGAGACGAGTTAGTTACGTCTTCCGAACATTACCTCGAGGTCGGCGCGGGAGAGCTTCAGGAATGTCGGGCGGCCATGGCTGCATGTGGCGGCGCGGGGCGTGGCTTCCATCTCGCGCAGCAGGGCGGACATTTCCTCCTGCGCGAGGCGCCGCCCGGCGCGGATGGAGCGATGGCAGGCGAGGCGGGCCAGCGCGGCGTCCAGCCGGGCTTCCAGCGCCAGCGGCGCATCCGACTCGGCGAACTCCCCGGCAAGGTCGCGCAGCAGCCCGGCGGCGTCCGGGTTCTTCAGCGCGGCAGGCACGGCGCGGACGAGAATCGCCCCCGGGCCGAAGGCCTCGATCTCCAGCCCCAGCCGGGCCATGGTTTCCGTTTCCGCCAGCAGCCGCGCCGCCTCGATGGGCGGGAAATCCACCACCACAGGCACCAGGAGCGGCTGGCTTGCCACCCGTCCCTCGGTGAACTCGGCACGCAGGCGCTCCTCCGTCAGGCGCTCATGTGCGGCGTGCTGGTCGACGATGACGAGCGAGCCATCGGGGGCCGCGGCGAGAATGTAGGTGTCCAGGATCTGCGCCAGCGGCGCGCCGAGCGGATGTTCCGCCGGGGGAGGGGCAGGCGGCGCGGCAAACTGCCGGGCCGAGGGAGGCGCGACCAGGGCCAGCTCGGCCTCGGCGAATCCACGGGCGGCGTAGGAGGGCGGGGGCGGCGCGCTCAAAGGCAGGCGCGGGGCTGGGGCGGCCACCGGGGCCAGCCCAAGCGTGACCGGGCGCTCCAGCGTGCGGGTGATGGCGCCGATGACCAGGCTGCGTACGCCGTTCTGGTCGGCGAAGCGCAGTTCCGTCTTGGCCGGATGCACGTTCACGTCCAGCGCCTCGTCGGGCAAAGTGAGGCGCAAAGCTGCCACGGCATGGCGCCCGGCCTGAATCACATCCCGGTAGGCGAGGCGCAGCGAGAGCCGCAGCATCGGGTCCTGCACCGGGCGGCCATTCACCACGAAGCTTTGCAAGCCCATGGTGGCGCGGGACAGGCTAGCCGGGCCGATGAGCCCGGTGATCTTCACATCTTCCCGCTCAGCTTCCAGAGGCAGCAGGGATGCGGCGGTTTCGCGCCCAAACAAAGCCGCAACCCGCGCGCCCTCGGTCTGGGCGGGCAGGTCGAACAGCACGCGCTCGTCGGAAACCAGACGGAAGGCGACATGCGGGGCGGCCAGCGCCAGGCGCCACACCGTGCGCTCGGCGGCGTCGGCCTCGGCCCGGGGGGAGCGCAGGAATTTGCGCCGCGCCGGGGTGGCGTAGAATAAATCCTCGGCGATCGCCCGCGTGCCCTTCAGCCCCGGGGCAGGACTGACCTCGCTCACCGCGCCGCCGGAGACGTTGATGCGGTACGCGGAATCCTGCCCCGCCGGGCGGCTGATGAGGGTAAGCCTGGCGGCGGCGCCGATGGAGGGCAGCGCCTCGCCCCGGAAGCCGAGGGTGGTGATGCGCACCAGCGCCTCGTCAGCCAGCTTGGAGGTGGCGTGGCGCTCGATCGCCAGTGCCAGCTGTTCCTGGGCGATGCCGCAGCCATCGTCAATGATCTCGATCCGCTCGATCCCGCCCCCGGCGAGG
>DATIWS010000034.1:0-10657 GCA_035519275.1 Acidocella sp.
GGGGCGATGAACTCGGCATACAGCCATGGAATCACGCCGGATTCCTCGGTTCAACCACTGATGAATCCTGAACCGAAAAATCTGCCCGGCCTTTTGCCCCAGCTACTTGTCTTGACCATTCCGGCTCGGAGATGAGATCCCTGACAATGCCAGTGCCCACAGACCCCGCACCACCCGGAATGGAGATGATCATTTCCATTCCTTTTCGCAGCCACTGCGAGTACCGCCACGTCCCAGCTCACAAAAGTTTTCTGGCGTCGCTTTTAAAAAAAGCGGCCTATTAGCTGTGCCTTCTTCCCTCTGATTCGTAGAACCACTCATCCGGATAGGGATACCACCAGCCCTGCTTCTCCGGCTTGTGGTCGATCACCACCATCTTGCTGCGGCGGAAGGCATCGAGACCTAGTTTTGAAAGTTCCCTGCCTAGGCCGGACTGTTTACAGCCGCCGAAGGGCAGCGCATCGTTGTCGATGAGCGGGTTGTTGACCCAGACCATGCCGGCCTCCAACCGCTCGGCAGCCTCCATGGCCTCTTCCAGACTGGTGGTGAAGATGGAGGCGCCGAGGCCGAAAGGCGTGGTGTTGGCCAACTCGATGGCCTCGTCGAGGTTTTTCACGCGCGTGACGGCGGCGACGGGACCGAAACACTCCTCCTGCATAACCGCCATATCCGGCGTGCAGCCGGCGAGGATGGTCGGCTCATAGAACCACCCCACCAGATGCTCGGGCGGGATACGCCCGCCCGTGACGACGGCAGCGCCCTTCGCCTTGGCGTCCTCGACCAGGCGAACCACCTTGTCGCGCGCGGCTTGCGAGACCAGCGGACCGATTTCGGATTTTTTAAGGCCGTTGCCGAGGCGCAGCGCACGGGTCTTCTCGGCGAAGAGGCGTAGGAATTCGTCATGGACCTCGTCCTGCACGAATAGGCGCTCGGCGGAGGTGCAGACCTGGCCGGTGAGGTGGAAGGCCGCCGTCACCGCGCCAGCGGCAGCAACCTCAAGCGGCGCGTGCGCGGTCACGATGAGCGGGTCGGAACCTCCAGCCTCGATCACCGCCGGCTTCATCCGCGAAGCCGCCGCCACGGCCACGGCACGCCCGGCGGCAACCGAGCCGGTGAAGGCGACGGCATTGATTTTGGGAGACTCGATGAGTGCTGCGGCAAGTTCCACGCCGCCGGGCAGACAAGCAAGGAGGCCGGACGGCAGATCGGCGAAGACCTGCATGAACTCCAGCGTGGAGAGCGTGGCGGCGGGGGCAGGCTTGACGATGCAACCATTACCAGCGGCGAGGGAGGCCGCCACTGTCCAGCACATCAACAGCACCGGGAAATTGAACGGCATGATGTGCACGGAACCCCCCAGCGGCTCATAGCGCGCGAACTGGAACGAGCCCGCCTGGGTGCTGCCGGCCACCTTGCCCGCCTCCTCCCGCGCCATCTCGGCGAAATAACGGAACACACCGGCGCAATTGGCCAGCTCGCCGATGGCATCCGGATAGGTCTTGCCGACCTCGCGGGACATCAGCTCGGCACAACGGCGCATGTCAGTGGCCTCGATGCGGTTGGCGACCCTATGCAAAACGGCGGCGCGGCTCTTCGCGTCCAGCCTCGCCCAGCCGCGCTGCGCACCACGGGCGGCATCCAGCACCGCCTCCCGCTCCTCCGCCGTGGTCTCGGCGATACGGCCGACCACCTCCAAAGTCGCGGGGTCGATCACCTCCCGCTTAGGGCCGGAGGCAGGGTGCCAGGTGCCGGAGAAATAGACGGGGCGGTTGGGATCGAACATGGCGCGAAGTCCTGGCAGGAGGCTCTAAATGCCACGGACAGTACCCAGCCGGGAAAAACCGCGTCAACTCAGGCCGGAAGCCTACACGAGACAAGAGTTGCCCAAAAAACAAACAGTACACCGAGCGCAAAAGCTAAAATGCGCCATAAAACCAGCATAAAAATCCCAATTCAAGGCGTCGAGCGACACCAGAAACAAGAATGTTGCAAGGAATAACCTTAAGATTATCCAAACACACCAAGTAACTGGCGCAAGCCGGGTTGACGCATTGTTTTCCCCAATTGTACGGTCCTGACCGGCGAAAAAACAACAGAGGGCTCATGCCGAAAACAGTCGCTTTTTTCCCCGAGGCCGCGTTCGGTCCGGCGCTCAACTCTGTTGGCATCGCACAGGCGGTGGCGGCACACGGCCACACGCCGGTCTTCCTCTCCGATCCCGGCTTCGTCTCGGTTTACGAAGGATACGGGTTCGAGGCGCATCCGGTGAATCTCTCCGCGCCGATGCCGCCGGAACAGATGGCGAAATTCTGGGAGGATTTCATCAACGGCCATATCCCGAATTTCCGCAAATCCCCTTACGAGCAGATCGGCAACTACGTGAAGGATTGCTGGAGCGCGATCGTGGAGAGTGCTAAATGGGCGCAGAAGGATCTGCCCGGTGTGCTGGCGAAAATCCAGCCGGATCTGATCTGCGTGGATAATGTGATCCTGTTTCCGGCGATAAAGCAATACGGCAAGCCCTGGGTGCGGATCATCTCCTGCTCTGAGAACGAAATCGAGGACCCGGAAATTCCGCCGCACCTCTCCGGCTGCGGTGCCAGGGATTTCGCCTGCCATGCAGCGTTCCGGGCGCGGTTCAACGAGGTCATCAAGATGATCCACAATGATTTCAACACATTCCTGGCGGAGTGCGGCGAGGCGCCCTACCCGACCGGGCAGTTCTTCGAGGCCTCGCCCTTCATGAACCTGCTGCTCTATCCCGAGTCTGTGGCGTTCGAGCGCAAGCATCCTCTCGACCCCAAGCAGTTCCAGCACCTGGAAGGCTGCGTGCGCCGGGAGAAACCCTATGAAATTCCGCACTTCGCCGAGAACAACGACAAGCCGCTGATCTATGTGAGCTTTGGCAGCCTGGGCGCGGGCGACACGGAACTGCTGAAACGGATCATCGCCGTCATCGGCAAACTGCCCTACCGGGCGCTGGTGAATGTCGGGGACTACAAGGATGCGTATGACTCCATCCCCGGCAACGTGATCATCGATGGCTGGTTCCCGCAGCCTTCCGTCATCGCGCAGGTGGATGCCGTGATTCATCATGGCGGCAACAACAGCTTCACGGAATGCCTGTTCTTCGGCAAACCAGCGATCATCATGCCCTATGTATGGGACGGGCACGACAACGCCACGCGCGTGGAGGAGACCGGGCACGGCTTCAAGATGCCGCGATACGAGTGGATGGATGAGGAACTCGCGCGGAAGCTGCATGCCTGCGTGACCGACCCGGCGATGAAGGCAAAGCTCAACGCCACCTCAGCGCATATGCAGGCGCGCAACGGGCAGGAGAAGGCCGCGATCATTCTGGATGGGCTGCTGCGTGGCTGACACACTGGCGGCCAGCGCGCCGCATATTCATGGCGCACGGGATTTCGCCAGCCTCAAGGACTGGGGCAAGCAGCCGGATGTGCTCGAAGGTCAATCACATTCCTCGGGACGGCTTCTATACAAGAAGCATGAGACGGGAACCGAATGCGGAATTTGGGTATGCACACCAGGGCGCTGGCGCCTGGCCATTCCGCGCGATGAGTTCTGCCATTTCATCGCGGGCCGCGCCACCTATCGCAGCGACGAGGGCGAAGTGATCGAAGTCACGCCCGGCACCGCCATCCTGTTTCCGGCCGGCTGGACAGGCGAGTGCCTTGTAAAAGAAACAATTCGTAACCTTTATTTCCTGACCTGACCGGAACAAACAAAAATGCCTAGCGCACCTCATCTCCGCGATCCCCTTACCCAGACGGAACTGGCTGATTGGGGCGTGATCCCCACCATGATCGAAGGCGAAAGCCGCACCTCTGGAAAGCTAATTCACAAAGGCCCGCAAGGAGAATCGGAATGCGGGCTGTGGGTCTGCACGCCAGGAAAATGGAAGTGCCATGTCACGCGCGACGAGTTTTGCCACTTCCTGGAAGGCCGAGCGACCTATGTGCATGAATCGGGCGAGGTGATCGAGATCACGCCCGACACGGCCGCTTTCTTTCCGCAGGACTGGAAAGGGGTTTGCACCGTCCACGAGACTGTGAAAAAACTCTACATGATTCGGTAACCGGAAAGGACTTCGGGTTGTGCGGAAAGGACGGGACCAGGCTGTACGAGCTGGCGGTGGACACGCACCGGCACACCAAGAGTCTCGGCAATTCCGTCCGGCTGCCGCAGGGCGGCAACAAACACGGCCGCCTTGCGCCCATTCCAATATCGCAACGCCATCTGGAACACGCCCTGGCCGCAACAGGGCTTTCGCCGATCCGCACGACTAACAGGAGCACCATGACCGCCAAAACTCCCGCCCCGACCGCAGCCGGAGACCACCGATGAACGCAACGCCCCTGCCCCGCCACGATGTGCGGCTTGAGAATGTAGTGAAGCAGTTCGGGCCGTGGGTCGCGGTGAACAACATCTCGCTCACCATCAAGGGAGGCGAATTCTTCTCGCTGCTCGGGCCGTCGGGCTGCGGCAAGTCCACCACGCTGTCGATGATCGGCGGCTTCGAAACGCCCGACTCCGGCGCGATCTATCTGGGCGGGGAGGATGTGAGCCGGCTGGCGCCCTACCGGCGAGATGTGAACACGGTTTTCCAGTCCTACGCATTGTTCCCGCATCTTAATATCTTCGAGAACGTGGCCTTCGGGCTTCGGCGCAAGGGGCTGGCCAAGACGGAAATCCAGAGCCGGGTGAAGGAGATGCTGGATCTCGTCGATCTCGCCAGCTTCGCCAAACGCAAGCCGGGGCAGCTTTCCGGCGGGCAGCAGCAGCGCGTGGCACTGGCGCGCGCGCTGGTCAACCGGCCGAAGCTGCTGCTGCTGGACGAGCCGCTAGGCGCGCTGGATTTGAAACTGCGCAAGCAGATGCAGCTGGAATTGAAGCGCATCCAGAGCGAGATCGGCATCACCTTCCTGTTCGTCACCCACGACCAGGAAGAGGCGATGGCGATGTCCGACCGGTTGGCGGTGATGTCGCGCGGACGGATCGAGCAGGTGGGCACGCCGGCGGAGGTGTATGACCATCCCGCCACCGAATTTGTTGCCTCGTTCCTCGGCGCCTCCAACCTCATCCCTGGCGAGGTGGTTGAGCGCGGCGCGGAGACGGCCACCGTGAAGCTGGAGGATGGCGCGGTGGTGAAGCTGCCGGCTTCGGCGCTGAAGGTTGGCGGCCGCGACGTGAAGATCGGCGTGCGGCCGGAGAAATTCCATATCCTGCAACCGGGCGAGGCCGCGGAGCCGGGCTGGAACGAGATCGAGACCACGGCCGGCGTCTCGGTCTATCTCGGTGTCAGCCATCAGTACATGATGGAAAGCCGCACCGACCGGCCGCTCAGCGTTTATGCACAGAATTCCGGGCGCGCCGGCAATCTCGCGCCCGGTGCCATCGTGCGCTTGGCCTGGAATCCAGCGCACACGTTCGCCGTCGAATCCGATTCAATACAAGCCCAAGGAGCGTGAAGTGAGCGAAGATGACAAGCTTGGTAATACCCCGCAACAGTCCTTCCTGCGCGGGCTGACGCAGCCCCGCCTCTCGCGGCAGAATTTTCTGCGCGGCGCCGCAGGAGCGACGCTGGCCGCGCTCGCGCCGCAATTCGCCCGCGCCGAGAAGGTGACGGACTGGGCCGCCTGGTGGGCCAGCCAGAAGCCGACCGATGAGTTCGTGTTCGCCAACTGGCCCTATTATATCGACGCGCAGAGCGGCGGCTCCGACCACCCGTCCATCGACGCCTTCACCAAGCAGACCGGCATCAAGGTGAAGTACATGGAGGTGATCCAGAACAACGCGCCGTTCTACGCGCAGGTCGCCCCGGTGCTGAAAGCCAACCAGCCCACCGGCTACGACATGATCGTGATGACCAACCATTGGGAACTCACCGAGCTGCTCCTGCAGAAATGGCTGGTACCGCTGTGGAAGGAGAAGGTGCCGAATTTCGCCAAGAATGCGAGCCCGAGCGTGGTGAACCCGGCCTATGACCCCGGCAACAAATACACCACGACCTGGCAGTCCGGCTTTACCGGCATCGCCTACAACCCGAAGCTGACCAAGCGCGAGATCACCAGCTTCGAGGACCTGTGGGATCCGGCTTTCGCCGGGCATGTCGGCATGTTCAACGACAATACCGAGCTGGGCAGTGCTGCGCTGCTGAAGCTCGGCATCAACCCCGCCACCTCCACCCCGGCCGACTGGGAGAAGGCCGCCGCCACGCTAAGGGCCCAGAAAGCCAAAGGCCTGGTGCGGCAATATTACGACCAGAGCTACATCAACGCGCTGCAGAACGGCGATATCTGGATCACCCAGGCTTGGTCGGGCGACATCTACCAGGCCAACGCCAAAGGCTTCAAGGACCTGAAGTTCGTGGTGCCCAAGGAAGGCATCATGATGTGGCACGACAATATGGCGATTCCCGTCGGCGCGAAGAATCCGCTCTCCGCCCTGGCCTGGATGAATTACTACTACACGCCGGAAGCGGCGGGCATCATCGAGGACTACATCAACTATATCTGCCCGGTGCCGGGGGCGAAGGATTACATCCTCAACGTCATCAAGGACCCCGCTGTGGCAAACAGCCCGCTGGTGTTCCCCTCCGACGCCGACCTCCAGAAGGCGCATGATTTCTACGCCTTCAAGAGCTACGCCGAGTTCCAGAAATGGAACAACATCTTTAACCCCATCATCCAGGCTTAAGGAAGAAACCCCCATGCGGCGGCTGCGCGGAAAGCTCACCCCCTATCTGCTCAGCCTGCCGAGCTGGGTTTATCTTCTTTTGTTCTTCCTGATCCCTCTGGGATCGATGCTGGGCATGGCGCTGGCGGTGGGCGATCCGCTCGACGGCTACACCATGTCCGACAATTTCCAGGAATTAGTGGACGCCTTCACCAACTACCAGGATATTATCCTGCGTTCGTTCTGGTATGGCGGGCTGTCCACGTTGATCACGCTGGTTATTGCCTACCCGGCCGCCTATTGGATCGCCTTCCATGGCGGGCGGCACAAGAGCACGTTCCTGTTCCTCATCATGCTGCCCTTCTTCGTCTCCTTCATCATCCGCGTTGTGGCATGGGAGTTCATCCTCTCGGACCAGGGCTTCCTGCTCGGACCATTGAAGGCGATCGGGCTGCTGCCCAACAATTTCCATGTGCTCTCGACGCAATGGGCAGTCATCGGCGGGCTCGTCTATAACAGCCTCGCCTATTACGTGCTGCCGCTATACGTTGTGCTGGAGAAGATCGACCGGCGGCTGGTGCGCGCCGCGAATGATCTCTATGCCTCGCCGGTGACGGCCTTCAGCAAGATCATCCTGCCGCTCTCCACGCCGGGCGTGTTCGCCGGCTTTCTCATGGTGTTCGTTGGCAATGTCGGCGATTTCATCAACGCCGGCATCCTCGGCGGACCGGATACCAGCATGGTCGGCAATGTCATTCAGACCGCATTCTTCGTGAATCAGGATTATCCCATGGCCTCGGCGCTCTCATCCATCCTGATGCTGCTGCTGATGGTGGCGATCTTGGCCTACTCCAAGGCGTTCGGCACTGAGTCGATCCAGGAGTACGCCGCATGAGCGACGTAGCGGCATCCTACCAGTCCCTGCAATCCTCCACGCCCACGGCAGCCTACCGGCCGAGCCGGCTGGGTGAGCGGCTTCTCGCCTGCTTCACCTGGGCGGTGATCCTCTACACCATGTTGCCCATCGCGGTGATGGTGGTGTTCAGCTTCAACATCGCGCCGAATGGGCGCGTGGCGCTGAAATGGTTGGGCTTCACCTTGGATGCCTACCGTCACGCCTTCGCCATCCAGGACCTCACCGGCGCGCTGGTGAACTCGCTGCAAATCGCGGCGAGCAGCGCCTTCGCTTCGATCATTCTCGGCACGCCGATTGCGCTGGCGTTGGCGCGCTACCGTTTCTGGGGCAAGACGGCGACCGATCTCGTGATCTTCGCAGCGATTGCGGCGCCCTCGGTGGTTGTCGGCGCCTCGCTGCTCGCGCTGTTCCTGGCGCTCGACATGCAACGCGGTCTGTTTACCATTTTCCTCGCGCATGTCGCCTTCAAGCTCGCTTTCGTGGTCGTGGTCATCCGCGCCCGCGTCACCGGGCTCGACCGCGCGCTGGACCGTGCCGCCGCCGATCTGGGCGCCACGCCCTGGGTCGCGTTCTGGAAGGTGACCTTTCCGCTGATCCTGCCTGGCGTTATCGGTGCCTGGCTGCTCGCCTTCGTGCTCTCGATCGACGACGTGATCGTCACCACCTTCGTCGCCGGGCAGACGCTGACCTTCCCGCTCTGGGTCTATGGCGCGACCAAGATCGGCACACCGCCGCAGGTCTTCGTGCTCAGCACGCTCGTTTTCGTCGGCGGCGTGGTTCTGGCGCTCGTCAATGCGGCAATCTCGCACAAGAAAGAGAGCGCGGGGTGATGCCGGCGACAATCGTCTTGCAGTCCGTTTACAGAGGCGCCACGCCTTAAGCTCTAGCCGCGCCTTGCCGTATCGGCGGCTTTGCCCCAGTTATTGACCGCCGGGTGATCCCGAGCGCTGGGGGCGCCACATGATACGCATGCCTGAACCGGACCAACAGGTCCTCGCCCGCCGGAGCGGCATCATCACCGCGCTGCGCCGGATCGTCCCCGGCGAGGGCGTGGTGGAAAGCGAAAACGAACTACGCGCCTTTGAGTGCGACGGGCTGACCGCCTACCGGCAACTGCCGATGGTCGCCGTGCTGCCCAGCACCACCGAACAGGTCGCCGCCGTGCTGCGCTACTGCAAGGAGAACAACATCAGGATCGTGCCGCGCGGGGCTGGCACCTCGCTCTCCGGCGGCGCCCTGCCCCTGGCCGATGGCGTGCTGCTTGGCATGAGCAAGTTCAGGCAGATCCTCGAGATCGACATTCCCAACCGCTGCGCCGTGGTGCAGCCGGGAGTGACCAATCTCGGCATCTCGCAGGCCGTGCGGAGCCACGGGCTGTATTATGCGCCGGACCCATCCAGCCAGATCGCCTGCACCATCGGCGGCAACGTGGCGGAGAACTCGGGCGGCGTGCACTGCCTGAAATACGGGCTGACAACCAATAACGTGCTGGGCGCAGAGATCGTGACCATGGATGGCGAGGTGATCCGCCTCGGCGGCAAGCATTTCGACGGCCCTGGCTACGACCTGCTCGGCGCCATGGTCGGCTCGGAAGGCATGCTCGGCGTGGTCACCGAGGTCACGGTGCGGCTGCTACCCATACCTCCGACGGCGCGCGCGCTGATGATTGGCTTCCCCAGCGTAGAGAGCGCGGGCGATTGCGTGGCGGCCGTGATCGCCGCTGGCATCATCCCCGGCGGCATGGAGATCATGGACAAGCTCGCCACCGAGGCGGCGGAGGCATTCATCCATGCCGGCTACCCGCTGGACGTGGAGGCGCTGCTGATCGTGGAGCTCGATGGCTGCGCGGCGGAGGTAGATCACCTCGTCGCAAAGGTCGAGCGCATCGCCGCGGCACACCATGCGGTGAGCTGCCGCGCCAGCCGCTTCGAGGAAGAGCGCCTGCTGTTCTGGGCCGGGCGCAAGGCGGCGTTCCCCGCAGTGGGGCGCATCTCGCCGGATTACTACTGCATGGACGGCACCATCCCCCGCAAGCGCATCGGTGACGTGCTGCGGCGCATCAGCGACATGGAGAAAATCCACGGCCTGCGCGTGGCCAATGTGTTCCACGCGGGGGACGGCAATCTGCACCCGCTCATCCTCTACGACGCCAACCGCCCCGGCGAGCTGCAACGCGCCGAGGAGTTCGGCGCGGACATTCTGCGCCTTTGCGTGGAGGTGGGCGGCGTGCTCACCGGCGAGCATGGCGTGGGCGTGGAGAAGCGCGACCTCATGCCCACGATGTTCAACGAGACCGACCTCAACCAGCAGCAGCGCCTGAAATGCGCGTTCGACGACGGGGGCCTGCTCAACCCGGGCAAGGTGTTTCCACAGCTTTGCCGCTGCGCCGAGCTTGGCCGGATGCATGTGCAGGGCGGCAAGCTGCCCTTCCCCGAACTCGAACGGTTCTGACGGAGACGAGCGATGACCCTCTACCAACCGGGCGACGCCGCCGAGCTCGCCGGGATTGTCGCCTCGGCCGCCACGGCCGGAGAAACGCTGGAGATCACCGGCGGCGGGTCCAAGCGCCGCCTTGGCCGGCCCGCATCGGCCGAGCACACGGTCGGGCTCGGCCGGATCAGCGGCATCATCGACTACGAGCCCGCCGAGCTGGTGCTCACCGCCCGCGCCGCAACGCCGCTCGCCGAAATCGAACGCGCCCTGGCCGGGCAGCGCCAGATGCTGGCCTTCGAGCCGCCTGACTGGACCGGCCTGCTCGGCAATACCGGCGCGCCGACGCTGGGCGGCGTGCTGGCCTGCAACCAGTCCGGCCCGCGGCGCCTGAAGGCCGGGGCGGCGCGCGACCATTTCCTGGGATTCTCGGCGGTGAATGGCCAGGGCGAGATCTGGAAGGCGGGCGGGCGCGTGGTGAAGAACGTGACCGGCTACGATATGTGCAAGCTGCAGACCGGGGCGTTCGGCACGCTCTCGGTGCTGACCGAGGTCACGATAAAAGTGGTGCCGCGCCCCGAGACGGCCTGCACATTGCTGCTGCCCGCTGCT
>DATIWS010000035.1:0-2605 GCA_035519275.1 Acidocella sp.
GCTCCTGCTCGCCACATTCGTGGTGCTATATGCATCGTCCACACGGAACAAGACCAAGGAAGATGCGCTGGCTGATGCTTTCATCAAAGCCTTTCACGGAACGCCTCCCGCGGTCGTCGTGCCAAAGCCCTCTGGCTCGCGCGGCGTGTTTCAGCATCAGGTTTCTCCTGTGCCAAAGCCGGTGGAGGCCCCATCTTCTGCGGCCTCGAAAATTCCCAAGGACATGGCACGCCATCTGGCGGAAGAAATGGAGACACTGCAGGAACAGCAAAACAAGCTTTCCCTTTTGTTCCAGCCGATGATCGACAAGCACCAGGTGACGGTGGGGAGTGCGCCCTTGACCCTGACCATCCAACTCGATGCGTCGGTGCTGTTTCCTTCCGGTGAGGCAACGCTGAAGCCAGAGGCGGTGGCGTTGCTGAACCGGGTGGCAGCGGGGTTCGTCAAGCTGCCGGACGGCTTCCGTATCGTCGTACAGGGATACACCGACAATCAGCCGATCTCCACGGTACAATTTCCATCCAACTGGTCGCTTTCGGCAGAGCGTGCCGTCACCGTGGTGCAGCTTTTCGTGAAGAACGGCGCGAACGGAAACCAGCTCGCGGCAGAGGGTTTTGGTGAGTTCGTACCTATCGCCGACAATTCCAGCGACGCCGGGCGGACACAGAACCGGCGAGTGGTCATTGTCGTGCATGCACCTGATCCTGCGCAGAAATAGGGGGGATTAATGGGAAAGACCTTGCATATGACAAGCACGAAGAACACGTTGATGGCGACAATTGCGGCTGCGGCCTCATGGGCGGCGATGCATGAGCCCCAAACCCTGGACATTGGCAGTGCTATAGTGTGGGGGCTGCAGACGGTCGCCGTGGCATTGGCGGTGTGTGCCGTGTTGGCATTGCTGACCCCGGCGCTCGGTTTTTGCGGCATGTTTCTGCGACACACATTGATCGTGAACCGCAACAAAGGCGGCGGCTCGTGAGCTTCGTCACGGTCTCCAGAGATCGCAACAACGCGTTTGTACAAACTGTACTGGCGCAGGACAGTGCGGCCATCGCGGCGCAGGAAGCCGAGATTGCCAGGCGTGTGCGCCAGGAGGTTGCGAAGCTGCGGGAGAAGGCCGAGGCCGAAGGCCGTGCCGCTGGCGAGGCCGCGATGCGCGCGGAGATGGAACCGTTACAGGCGGCACTGACCAGCACTGTCGCGGCGCTGCATGAGGCGTCGGCGCAACTCGCCGCGCCGCTGGCGCAAAAGGAGCGGGATCTCGTCGGGCTGGTCACTGAGCTCGCCTTCCTGCTTGCCGGGCATATTGCTGGCGCGGACCTGCCTGCCCGTGATGCAGGGCTTGAGACGCTGGTGAAGAAGCTGCTCGATGAAGCGGCTGCCGAGCGCGCCCCCCGGCAGAGCGTTCAATTACGGCTCAACCCCGCTGACCACGCGCAGTTGGCGCCAAAAATCTCCGCCGGGGCGGCGCAAATGATTGCTGACCAGAACATCGCGCCCGGTGGGGCGTTGGTTGAAATCATCAGCCCCCAGGGCGACCCGCTCGACAAGATTGAGTGGGACGCAACTCTGAAAGGCCGGACCGAGGCAATCCGCACGGCGCTGGGCCTGCCCGGAACTGGGCCATGATCACCATGGAGGCTGTGCGGGCAATGGCGCGGGAGCGCGTGCGTGCCGCGCTGGCGGTGGACCCGGTGCGGCGGTTCGGGCGGATCGTGCGTTCCAATGGGGAGGTTCTGCACGCGAGTGGCATTCGCGCGCCGGTTGGTTCGCGCTGCCTCATTGAGATGGAGGCAGGAGCCCCCCTGGCGGCGGAGATTGTGGGGTTCGAGGAAGGCGGCCTGCTCCTCATGCCCGAGCAGGGCACGCGCGGTGTGATACGCGGGGCGAGGGTCCGTGTGGAAGGCAGCGCCCATACGCCGCTGATGGGGCCGGCGCTGCTCGGCCGCGTGCTGGATGCGCGGGGCGCGCCGCTCGACGGGTTGCCGCCACCAGCCGTCTCCCAGCCCTGGCCGCTAATGGGTGTGCCGATGAACCCGATGGCGCGTGAGCGCCTCGCCCGCCCGTTCGACGTTGGGGTGAGCGCCATCAATGCCCTGGCCACGTTCGGGCGGGGCATGCGTGTCGGGCTGTTCGCCGGCTCCGGCGTGGGTAAGACCACGCTGTTGGGCATGCTCTCCCGCCACGCCCAGGCGGATGTGGTCGTGCTGGCGATGATCGGTGAGCGCGGGCGCGAGATCCGCGAGTTCATCGAGGATCATCTGGCCGACGCCCGGCCGCGCAGTGTTGTCATCGCCTCCCCGGCGGATGATACCGCGTTGGCCCGCGTGCATGGCGCCTACCGGGCGGCCGCGATTGCTGAGTATTTCCGCGATCAAGGCCGGCATGTGCTGCTTGTGGTGGATTCGCTCACCCGGTTGGCCATGGCCCTGCGCGAGATCGGACTTGCCGTAGGTGAGCCACCGGCAACGAAAGGCTATCCGCCCTCCGTCTTCGGGGCGCTGGCGGCCTATCTGGAAAGGGCGGGCATGGGTGCTGCGGGGCAGGGCTCCATCACCGGCATCTATACCGTGCTTGTGGAGGGCGACGACCATGTCGGCGA
>DATIWS010000036.1:0-2090 GCA_035519275.1 Acidocella sp.
GTTTCGTCATGCGCCTCGTAGACGATGAACACTTTGTTCCGCAGCGGGTTCAGCGCGGCGCAGGAATCGTAATCCGCGCCATCGGCATCAAGCAGCAGCCGCACCGGTATGTAGGGATAGCGCTCGGCGGCGACGGCGCTCATCCGGTCCCAGGGCACGAACAGCAGCACACGCACCGGGTCGCCGGCGGCGGCGGCCTGGGCGGCGATGCCCGCACCCAGCGAGTTGCCGGCGACAAAGAGCGGCGCATCGGGGTAGGTTTGGCGCATCCGCGCCGCGAGGGCGCGCGCCTGGGCCAGTACATTGTCGTGGCGCGGTGTCTCGCCCGCCCGCATGTCGTAGCCCGGGTACTCCGGGAACACGGTGCGGTAGCCATGCGCGGTGAAGAAGGGGCCGTAATCGCGTGCGGCCTCCCAAGCCTGCTGGTTATTGCCGTGGAAGAACAGCACCGTGCCCGCCGGCGTTCCTGCGGGCTCCATCACCCAGCCGATGGGCTTGTCGTTGCCATCCGTCAGCGGCGGCAGGTTTACCGGGGCATCATGCGGCGCCAGCGCCGTGCCGACATAGAGCAGCCGGTTCTGGTTGATCAGCATGTAGCCGCAGCTCGCGGCATAGCCCGACGCCGCCAGCAGGCTCAGGCCCAGTATCGTTCGTTTGATCATTGTTATGTCTCCCCCTCGTCGCGCTGGCCTCAAGGCTCCCAGGCGAGGAAATTCCCCAGAATTTGCAGGCCGACCTGCTGGCTTTTCTCGGAATGGAACTGCGTGCCAGCCATGTTTTCGGTGGCGACCATGGCGACGACATCGCCCTCATAATCGGTAGTGGCGATGATCTGGTCAGACCGGCCACCTTTCAGAGCATAGGAATGCACGAAATAGGCGTGGTCGCCAGGCACCAGCCCCTCCAGCAGCGGATGCGAGCCGGGGGTGAAGCGCAGTTCGTTCCAGCCCATATGCGGCAGGCGGGCTTTGCCCACCTCCATCTTGGCGATCTCGCCCTGGACCCAGCCGAAGCCTTGGGTAACGCCATGCTCCAGCCCGCGCTCGGCCATCAGCTGCATGCCCACGCAAATGCCGAAGAACGGCGCGCCCTGCGCCACGCGCTGGAACATCGCCTCTTCCAGCCCGTCCACGCTGGCCAGCCCCTTGGCGCAATCGGCGAAGGCGCCCTGGCCGGGCAGCACGATGCGGTCGGCCTTGGCCACCACGTCCGGGTCGGCGGTGATACGCACATCGGCGGCGATGCCGCGCAGCGAAGCCGCGAGGGCGAGCCCCCGCGCCGCGGAAGCCAGGTTTCCGCTCTGGTAATCGATGACGGTGACGAGCATGGGGCTAGATCACGCCCTTGGTCGAGGGAATCTCCCCGGCGACGCGCGGCTCGATGGCCACGGCGGCGCGCAGCGCCCGGCCCACGGCCTTGAACGACGCCTCCGCCACATGGTGCGCGTTATGCCCGGCACGCTCGATGACATGCAGGTTGAACAGCCCGTTGCCCGCCAGGGCGCGGAAGAATTCCTCCACCAGCTGCGTGTCCATCTGCCCCAGCATCGGGCGCTCGAAGCTGACGCTCCAGGCGACGAAAGCCCGGCCCGAAAGGTCCAGCGCCGCTTCCACCAACGCCTCGTCCATAGGCACCACGGCGTGGCCGAAGCGCTGGATGCCCCGCTTGGTGCCCAGCGCGTTGACGAAGGCCTGGCCGAGCACGATGCCGACATCCTCAACCGTATGATGCGCGTCGATATGCAGATCGCCCTTGGCCTTCACGGTCAGGTCGAACAGCCCGTGCCGGCCGAAGGCGCTCAGCATATGGTCGAAATAGCCGATCCCCGTGTCGATATCGGTCTTGCCGGTGCCGTCCAGGTCAAGCCGGACCAGGATATCGGTTTCGGAGGTTTTGCGGCTGAGTTCGGATGTGCGTGTCATGCAGCACGCCTACAACAACGGCGCGGGAATTTAAACCGGATTGCGGCCTGTCCCGCTAGGCGAGGCCGAGCCTCTCACGCAGCGTGGCTGGCACGTCCCGCCGGGTGCGGGCGCGGGGGAAGGGCAGCTCCTCCACCGGCGGGCGCGGGTCGCGTTCCGTCTGGTTGT
>DATIWS010000037.1:0-3291 GCA_035519275.1 Acidocella sp.
ATTTACAAGGCGGGACCTGATTGCTACACCGCGCCCGACCAGACTTTCACCGGGAAGAGCCAGCATGAAAATTGTCGCCTGCAACAGCAACCGCCCACTGGCCGAAGCTGTCGCCGCGGGTTTGAACCTGCCGCTGGCGAAGGCCTCCATCCGGCGCTTCGCCGACATGGAAGTATTCGTGGAGATTTACGAAAACGTCCGCGGCGAAGATGTGTTCGTCCTTCAGAGCACGTCCTACCCCACCAATGACAACCTGATGGAGTTGCTGATCACGCTGGACGCGCTGCGGCGCGGCTCCGCGCGGCGCATTACCCCGGTAATTCCGTATTTCGGCTATGCCCGCCAGGACCGTAAGTCCGGCCCCCGCACGCCGATTTCGGCCAAGCTGGTGGCGAACCTCATCGCCGAGGCCGGTGCCAACCGCGTGCTGACGATGGACCTGCATGCCGGCCAGATCCAGGGCTTCTTCGACATCCCGGTGGACAACCTGCCCGCCGCGCCGCTGTTCGCGCGCGATATCGAGGAGCGTTTCGCTGGGCGTGAGCCGATGATCGTCTCCCCGGACGTGGGCGGCGTGCTGCGCGCCCGCATCATCGCCCGGCGCCTGAACACCGATCTCGCCATCATCGACAAGCGCCGCGAGCGCGCCGGCGTCTCCGAGGTGATGAACATCATCGGCGAGGTCGAGGGCCGCGACTGCATCATCATCGACGATATCTGCGACTCCGGCGGCACGCTGTGCAACGCCGCCGAGGCGCTGTTGGCTAATGGCGCCAAGTCCGTGCAGGTCTATGTCTCGCACGGCGTGCTCTCGGGCGGCGCGGTGGCGCGTATCGCCGCTTCGCCGATCGAGATGATGACGATCACCGACTCGATCGCGGCGACGGAGGCGGTGCGCCTGGCGCATAACATCCGCCAGCTTTCCATCGCTCCCTTGCTGGCCGAGGCGATGCGCCGCATCTCGACCGAGAGCTCGGTGAGCTCGCTGTTCGACTGACAAAAGAGGGATGCCGATGAAACTCTTCTACGCACCGGGCGCGTGCTCACTCGGGATTCACGTGCTGCTGGAAGAGATCGGCAAACCCTTCGAGCTGCTGAAGCTCGATTTTGCCAGCGGCGCGCAATACAAGCACGAATACACCTCGATCAACCCGAAATCGAAGGTGCCGGCGCTGGTGCGCGACGATGGTTCCGTGCTGACGGAATGGCCCGCGATCGCCTGGTATCTGGCGAAGATGCACCCCGAACTGGGCCTGCTGCCGGAGGATGTAGAAGGCGAGGTTCGGACGCTGGAGCTGCTGGACTACATCGTGGCAACCGTGCATATGCGCGGCTTCACCCGCATTTTCCGCCCCAGCGCCTTCACCCCCACCACGGCGGACGAGCCGGCGGTGGTGCAGACTGGCCGGGACATCGCGGCTGAGGGGCTGAAGCTGCTCGGCCATGTCCTGGGCGCCAAGGCGTATCTGATGGGGGATTACAGCATTGCCGATGCGGCGCTGTTCTTCCTGGAACTCTGGGCCGGCCGCATCAGCCTGCCGATGCCCGCGAACGTGACCGCACATTACGAGCGCATGCGCGCCCGCCCGGCGGTGCAGCGCGCGCTGGCCGCCGAAGGTCTGGTGTAAGCCCTTGGCTCTGCCGCAGGTCCCGTTCTGGTTCCTCCGCCACGGGGAGACCGATTACAACGCCGCCGGCCTGAGCCAGGGCGCGCTAGATATCTCGCTGAATGCCACGGGCCGCGCCCAGGCCACCGCCGCAGGACCGCTGCTGGCAGGGCAGGGGATTGCCACGATCATCTGCTCGCCCATGCAGCGCACGCGCGAGACCACCAGCATCATCAACGAATTCCTGAATCTGCCGGTGGAGCTGGAGCCGGGGCTGCGCGAGGTGGTGTTCGGCGGCATGGAAGGCAAGCCGCTTTACCCCTGGTTCAGCGAGTGGCTGGAAGGGAACTACACGCCGGAGGGCGCAGAGACGATTTTCCAGGTTCTCGAACGCGTCGAAGAGGCGATGCAGCGCGTCCTCACCACGGCACCGGGGCCGCTGCTGATTGTCGCGCATGGGGGCATCTTCCGCGCGCTGCGGGACCTTATGGGGCTGCCGAAGCAGGGGTTGACCCCCAATGCCGTGCCGATGCTGTGTTTGCCCGAAGAAGGGGGGTGGCAGGTCAACCTGCCGCCCAAGTGAGTAGATCTTAGCCGGTCAGCGCCGCCAGGATCACGCCGGCCAGAAAGGCCAGGCCAAGGATTGCTGGTTTTGGTAGGGTAAATCTCATCTCAAGGCTCCATCGGCCCGCTATATGGGCGAGAAGGAGCAGAGATTGTTACGAGAATTTTAAGCCCGAGCCATTCCGGAATCGCGTTACACGTTTAGCGTAAGGGCGACCGGCACATGATCGGAGGGCTGCTCCCAATCCCGGGCCGTGCGCAGGATTTGATAGCTCCTCAGGCTGGCGGTGAGGTCCTGCGTGACCCAGATATGGTCAAGCCGGCGCCCACGGTCAGAGGCCGCCCAGTCGCGGTTGCGGTAGGACCACCATGTGTAGAGCTTCCGCTCCGCCGGCACGAAATGGCGCACTGCGTCATGCCAGCCCTGCGCCATCCAGGCGTTCAGCCCCTCGACCTCCACCGGCGTATGGCTGACGACATCGAGCAACTGCTTATGGCTCCACACGTCGTGCTCTAGCGGGGCGATGTTGAGATCGCCCGTGAGCACCGCGCGGTGCGGCGGATAGGCGGTGAAATGCGCCGTTGCTTCGGCCAGGAAATCGAGCTTATGCGCGAATTTCTCGTTCTGCGCGCGGTCGGGAATGTCGCCGCCCGCGGGAACGTAGAAGTTGTGCACGGTAAGCGGCGCGGCGCCGGTTTCCACCTGGGCGGAGATATGCCGGCAGTCATTCTTGCCGCACCAGTCGGGCGTGTTCTCGGCCAAAGTAAGCGGTAGGCGCGAGAGGATGGCCACGCCGTTATAGCCCTTCATGCCGCGCTTGAGCACGTGGGGGAAATTGATGGCCGCGGCGATGCCCTCGGGGAACAACTCGTCCGGCACCTTGGTTTCCTGAAGGCAGATAATGTCCGGCGACAACTCGGCGACGAGCTTGTGCAGGTGGGCCTGACGCAGGCGCAGCGAGTTAATGTTCCAGGTGGCGATGGTGAGTTGCATCGCCCCTTCCTACAGCAGCGGCAGCGAAAAACTACCCCTTGGTGCGTCCCGTCGCGGGGGGGCGCGAGTACTGGAACAGCGACGCAGGATACGGCCCGCCGGGGAGCATGTCGTAGAGGCTGACGC
>DATIWS010000038.1:0-14074 GCA_035519275.1 Acidocella sp.
AGCAGCGCGAAATTGATGGTGCCCAGATACCAGTGCCCGAGCCCGGCCAGCAGGGTGAGCGGCACGGCATGGGCGATGTCCGAGCCGACGATGCGTACAACCGGCAGGCGCGGGTAGAGGATGAGCAGGGCGATGGTGCCCAGCGCCCCGGCCCCGACGGAAGAGAGCGACACCAGAATGCCCAGGATGAAGCCGATCGCGATGGTGCGCTTGACGGAGCTGCCGTCGCCGAAATTCGGGTAGCGTCGGGTGATAGCGTGGACGATATGGTCCTTGAACAGCAGCGAGGTGGCGCTGAGCAGCAGTGCCACGCCCAGCGCCGTGGTGATCGCGCTGGTGACCGCCTTGCTGTTGATGCCGAAATAGCTGATCGCGAGCAGGCTCAGGATGGTCGCGGGCACGGAGCCGGTGGCCAGGCGGCGGACGATGCTCCAGTCCACCGTTTTACCGGCGCTATGGATGGTGGTGCCGACCGTCTTGGTGGCGGCGGCGAAGAGCAGGTCGGTGCCGACCGCGGTGGCGGGGTGAAAGCCAAAAACGAGCATGAGAATCGGGGTCATCAGCGAACCGCCGCCAACGCCCGTCAGGCCTACGGCCAAGCCCACGAGTAGGCCGGAAAACGCGTAACCCGGCTGAATCGTCATATGGTCTATTATGTTCATAGGCTTGCCTTATACATAGGCGGCTGGCTGGGCAATCTATGCCCGGGTGCGTGGATGCGCCCGGCGCCATACGTCGAGAAGCTGGGCCGTGTCGACATCGGTGTAGCGCTGCGTGGTGGAGAGGCTGGCATGGCCGAGCAGTTCCTGGATCGCGCGTAAATCAGCCCTGCCGGCGAGGAGATGCGTGGCGAAGGAGTGGCGCAGCGCGTGCGGCGTGGCGTGCTCGGGCAGGCCATTGAAGCGGCGGAAATCGCGCAGCGCCTTCTGCGCCACGCCGGCATTCAGCCTTGCGCCGCGCGCGCCCAGGAATAATGGCTCGTCCCGCCCCGGATTCGGGTGCAGCTTGAGCCAGGCAGCAAGCGCCGTGCGCACCGCGGGGAGCAGCGGCACGATGCGCTGCTTGTTGCCCTTGCCGGTGACGCGCAGCGCGTCATCCGCCGCGGGCAGGTCGCCGATGTTGAGCGACAGCGCCTCATTGATGCGTAGGCCAGCGCCGTAGAGCAGCGTCATCAGCGCGGCGTCGCGCGCTTGCAGGGCAGGGGTATCCTCCATTTCGCCGATATCCTCAGCCACGGAAATGGCATGCTCGGTGCTCAGGGCCTTGGGCAGAGGGCGCTTCGGCCGGGGGCGGGAGATCAGCGCCAGCGCCGTGTTCTCCACGCCATGGCGTTTCTTCAGGAAGCGAAAGAGGGTTTTTATCGCGGAGAGTTTGCGAGCCCTGGTGGCGTTGGTGTCGCCCGCCTTGGCGGCCACGGCCAGCCAGGCGCGGATATCCGCGGCGTGCAGTGCGCGCAGGGTCGTGATGGTGGGAACCTCGCCGGTATGCCCGGCGAGGAAGCCGAGAAACCCGCGCACATCGCGCCCATAGGTTTCCAGCGTTTTTTCAGCGGCCCGGCGCTCAGCGCCGAGCCAGCTTAAAAAATCAGAGGCAATGTCCTCAGACAATGCTCTGCCCAGTGGCCGCCCAATCCTTCAGGAAGGCGGCGAGGCCCTTGTCGGTGAGCGGGTGGTTGTAGAGTTGCTTGATCACGTTGGGCGGGATCGTTGCAACATCAGCGCCCATCTTCGCCGCCTCGATCAGGTGGATCGGGTGGCGGATGGAGGCGGCCAGCACCTCGGTCCTGATCGCCGGGTAGTTGGCGTAGATCTGCACGATGTCGGCGATCAGATCCATGCCGTCATGGCCGATATCGTCCAGCCGGCCGATGAACGGGGAGATGAAGGTGGCGCCCGCCTTGGCCGCCAGCAGCGCCTGCGCCGCGGAGAAGCACAGCGTGACGTTCACCATGGTGCCTTCCTGGGAAAGAGCATGGCAGGCGCGCAGGCCATCCGGCGTCAGCGGCACCTTGATCGCCACGTTCTTGGCGATCTTCTTCAGCACCTTGGCCTCTTTCATCATCTGCTTGTATTCGGTGGCGGCCACCTCGGCGCTCACCGGGCCGTCCACCACGTCGCAGATCTCGGCGATCACATCCAGGATCTTGCGGCCGGATTTGGCGATGAGGGACGGATTCGTGGTCACGCCGTCCAGCAGGCCGGTTTCGGCCAGCTCGCGGATCTCGTTAATTTCGGCGGTATCGACAAAGAATTTCATGGTTTACTTTCCGGTGGTCTGGGTCTCTGCTTAAGCATACAGCATGGAGCCTCCCGCCCAAACAACCCGTGTGAGCGTATTGCTCCCCTACAAGTTCGACACCGCCTTCACCTACGCGGCGGATGAACCGCTCCCCCCGGGTACGCTGGTGCGGGTGCCGTTGGGCTCGCGCGTGGTGGCCGGGGCGGTGTGGGACGACAAGCCAGACATGGATGTGAAGGTGAAGCCCATCGCCGGGGTGTACGCCTTCCCCCCGCTGCCGGAGACGACGCGCAAATTCATCGACTGGGTGGCGGGCTACACGCTAGCCCGGCGGGGGGATGTGCTGGCCCTGGGGCTGAAGGAGCAGCTGCTCGCCGTCCCGCTGAAGCGGACCAAGCACTTCGCCTTTGGCGGTGCCGATCCGGCGTTGCCCGGCCCGGTGCTCTCCCCGGCGCAGGATGCAGCCGTCACGGCGCTGCGCTCCTCAGTGCGCGCGGAAAAATTCGCGGTGACTCTGCTGGACGGCGTGACCGGCTCGGGCAAGACCGAGGTGTATCTGGAGGCTGTGGCCGAAGCGCTGCGCCTGAGCCGCCAGGTGCTGGTGCTGCTGCCGGAAATCGCCCTTTCCATCCAGTTCCTGGAACGCTTCGCCGCGCGCTTCGGCACTGCCCCAGCGGTCTGGCATTCGGACCTCACCCCCGCGCTGCGGCGCGAGACCCTACGCGCCGTGGCCGAGGGTCGCGCCGATGTGGTGGTGGGCGCGCGCTCGGCGCTGTTTCTCCCGTTTCCCAAGCTCGGGCTCATCGTGGTGGACGAGGAGCACGAGAGCGCCTTCAAGCAGGAGGATGGGGTGATGTACCACGCGCGGGACATGGCGGTGGTGCGCGCCAAGTTCTGCGCCTGCCCGGTTGTGCTGGTGAGCGCCACGCCGAGTCTGGAAAGCGTGGAGAACGCCGCCCAGGGGCGCTACCAGAAGCTGGACCTGCCCTCCCGCCATGGCGGCGCGGCCCTGCCGGCGACCCATGCCATCGATCTGCGGCAGGACCCGCCGGAGCGCGGCAAGTTTTTGTCACCCAAGTTGCTCACCGCCATGCGCGAAACGCTGGACCGTGGCGAGCAGGCGATGCTGTTCCTCAATCGCCGCGGTTACGCGCCGCTGACCCTGTGCCGCAAATGCGGGCACCGAATCGCCTGTCCGCATTGCAGCGCCTGGCTGGTGGAGCACCGCTCCCACGCCCGGCTGATCTGCCATCATTGCGGCCATACCACGCCTAAGCCGGTGCTTTGCCCCTCCTGCGAGGCGGAGAATTCCTTCGTGCCGGTCGGCCCTGGGGTGGAGCGCATTGCCGAGGAGGTGGCGGAAGCCTTCCCCGAGACGGAGGCGCTGGTCATGGCCTCGGACATCATCGCCGGACCGGCCCAGGCGGCGGAGGCGGCGCGGCGGATCAACTCGCGTGAGGTGGGGATCATCATCGGCACGCAGATGGTCGCCAAGGGCTGGCATTTTCCGCTGCTCACGCTGGTGGGGGTGGTGGATGCCGATCTCGGCCTTGCCGGGGGCGATCTGCGCGCGGGCGAGCATACGGTGCAGATGCTGCATCAGGTGGCCGGGCGCGCCGGGCGGGCCGAGGCGCCGGGGCAGGTGCTGCTGCAGAGTTTCGCCCCTGAGCATCCGGTGATCGCGGCACTTCTCTCCGGCGACCTGCCCGAATTCCTGGCGCAAGAGGCGGCGCAGCGCCGGCCCGGTCATTGGCCGCCTTTCGGGCGTCTTGCGGCTCTTATTATAAGTGCCACGGATGAGCGTCTGGCCGATCAGGCCGCGCGCGACCTTGCCCGCGCCGCGCCGCACGGGAAGGGGATAGAGGTGCTCGGCCCCGCCCCGGCGCCCATCGCCCTGCTGCGCGGCAGGTTCCGCCGCCGATTGCTGCTGAAGACCGTGCGCGAGATCGCGGTGCAGCCCCTGCTGCGCGATTGGCTGGCGCGGGTGGAAGTGCCGCGCGCCGTGCGGGTCGATGTTGATATCGACCCGGTCTCTTTCATGTAAGTTTAGAGCCTCCTTCAGAAGTCGCTCTGGTGAGCCGGATGGGCGGGGGTTTTGAGCACCGGAGCGCAGAAAACCCTGTCTAGATAACCACCGGAGTAGAGTTCTGAAGCAGGCTCTAGTCGTTGGTGGGATAGGCGGACATGAGCCGCTTCTGGTGCCACCACAGCGCCGTCAGCTTCAGCATCCCCGTCGGCTGCAGCCCGCGGCTGCGGATCGCAGCGCCGATCCTGAAGGACTCGCCGTAATGGAAGAATTGCGTGGTGTAGGCGCGGCTCAGCGTCATCTCCGGGTCCCAGATATGCGTGGCCTCGGAGCCGGAGCCGTTGAACTCGATGATCTTGAAATCGCGCCCCTCGCGCAGGGCTTCGAGCGTATCGTAGCGCAGGTCGATGCGGGAGAAGTGCATGTCCGGCATGTCGCGCATGATTTCGTCGATGCGCGCGGCCAGGGCAGGGGTGACGATGCCCAGCCCGTCCTTGAAGGTGGAGCCCCGGCAATGGTTGCCGACGAAGACCAGCCGCACCCGCTCGCCGGCGGCTGGCACAACCTCCGCCTTGGCGCCCAGCTTGGGCAGCAGCAGGCTGGCGACGGCGTTCAGCCGTTCATTGGCGGCGATCAGTTCGCGCACATTGCGCTTGCCGTCCCCGGTCACGGTCGGCGGGTATTTCAGGGTGACGGAGGTAATCCGCCCGCGCGCCTCGTGTGGATGGCGGATGTAGAAGATCCCGGCCTCGCCCTCATAGGTAACGAGCGCCTGCAATTGCAGCGCTGTGGCGCGGGGGAAGGCGGCGAGATAGGCGGCCAGTTCGGCCTCGCTGTCCACCACGCGCACGCCGACGCCGTTGCAACTCATGTCCGGCTTGGCCACCACCGGAAAGCTCAGCCCCGCCCGCGCCATCGCCGCGCGGGCCAGGGCCAGGTCGTTGCCGCCGCGATGGCCGGAGGTGCTGAGGCCCACGAAATCCGCAACCCATTGCCGTGCCACGGGGCCGGCGAGGTCGAGAATGGCGTTCTTCGACTCGCCGCAGATGCCGCCCGCCTCGATGCGGGGGTTGGCGAGGGAGGGGAGGGTGATGCTGCCGTAACGCAGAGATTTGAGCGCCCAGAACGCCACCACCGGTGCGTAGAACAGCCAGCCCGGCCAGAACTCGAAGAACGAAACCGGATTTTTGCCTTTGCTCCGCCTCGGTGCGCCCAGCGTCCCGGCGAGAAATGCGTCGCTCATGGCGTGTCCCTTCTCTTTATGTAGTAGAGCCGCGTGGCGAGTCGCCCGATCAAGATGATGATCAACAAGAATACAACAAGACCGGCCCAGCGCCAAATGCCCAGGTAATGCATCATCAGCACGCCCAGGTGCAGGCTGATGAAGAACAGGCCGGAGGTCCAGACCAGCGTGGCGGCGATGGCGGCGAGGGCGAACTGCACCAGCGGCGCGTGCAGGAAGCCAAGCGTGGTGTAGGTGGGCAGGCGCAGCCCCGGCACGAAGCGGCTGACCAACACCAGCGGAAACACGCGCTGCTTCACCCAAGTGTGGCCGAGGTCGCGCCGCTGCTTCGGGATCAGCCGGCGCGCCCATTCATGCTTGCCGGAGAACCAGCCCAGTCCGTACAGCCCGAGGTCGCCTAGCACGATGCCGGCATAGAGCGAACCGAGTGCCAGCGGCAAAGGCAATGCCCCGCCGGCCACTTGCATGGCGGCGAGCAGGGTCGCAGCGTCCTCCAGGATAAAGGTGCCGGTAATGACCGCCGAGGCCTGCAACAACCTGTTGCCGCCCGCAGCCGCGAGCAACCCGGCAAGGCTTATGAGTGTCATGCGGCCTCACATAGAGCCAGATTGGCTTCAGGCCAATCCGTCCGGGCCTTAACCGATGGCCTTCAGGTGCCGTCGGTGTTGGTCAGCATCGCCAGATGGTCGGCGGCAGGCGGGATGACCTTGCAGGAGTTGCCGCGCGCGGCCATGGCGCTGCAGGTGGCGCGGGCGCTGTTGGAGGTCAGCCCGGCGAGCTGGGCGCTCCACATGGTGTGGCCCTTGGCTTCGACCTTCGCGATGCGGGGGATACCCTCGCCACGCAGGTGGTGCGCGGCCAGTGCCGCCGTTCGCGCCTTGGCCATGTGGCTATAGACGCCGAGCTGCGCCACCCATCCGCCCATAGGGGAGGCATGGGCGCGGCTCGCGGACGGGATCGGCGCCGCGGTGTGGGCGTGAGTGTTCGACGCCATTTGCAGCGTGCCGCCCTGCGGCACCACCGGCTTGGCTGCCGCCACGGTGGTGGCGGGCGCGGGGCCGCCGAAGCCGCTGTCCAGCAGGGTGCGCATCTGCGCGTAGGTGACGCCCCAGCTCGGCTCGTGCAGCACCACGCCGATCAGCACGTGGCCGTTGCGCTGGGCGCTGGTAATGAGGTTATGGCGGGCGAGGTCGGTATAGCCGGTCTTCATCCCGGTGGTGCCGGGATAGGTCCTCAGCATCTGGTTGTTGCTGTAGACGGTGCGGCCGCGGAAATTGAAGCTCTGCACCTCGAAGAACTGCTGGTCCTCGGGGAAGTTCAACACGATGTCCCGCGCCAGCAGCGAGAGGTCGCGCGCGGTTGTCACCTGGTCGGGGTTGGGCAGGCCGGAGGCGTTGGCGAAATTCGTCTGTGCCATGCCCAGCTGCTTGGCGCGCTGGGTCATCAGCTGTCCGCAGCGGTCTTCGGAGCCGCCGCCGAGATATTCGCCGAGCGCGGTCGCCGCGTCGTTGGCGGACATGGTGGTCATCGCCAGGACGGCGTCCCGCACCGCGATGGTGGAGCCCGGCGCCAGGCCCAGCTTCACCGGCTCCACCGAACTGGCGTGGTAGGAGACAGGGATTTGTGTATCCAGCGTCATTTGCCCGTTGCGCAGCGCCTGGAAGGCGAGATCCAGAGTCATCAGCTTGGTCAGGCTGGCGGGGTAGCGCGGCGTGTCGGCGCTGTTGGCGCCGAGCACCTGGCCGGATTGCGCGTCAATGAGGATGGTGCTGGCGCCCGGCGCGGTGGGGCCGTAGCCGGTGGGCGCGCTGCTGGATACGGGCTGCACGGCGTGGTGCGCGGCGTGGTGCGCGGCGTGATGATGCTGCTTCGCGGCGGCCGGCGTCGCGGTGAACGCGGCCGCGCACAACCAAGCTGCCATGAGCCCGCCCTTAGTCCGCCAGCTTCGCATGATCGCTCTTACCCCGTCACTGCAAAATCGTGCCACAATCTAGCCTTTATTGCCCTGAACTGTCCAGTGAAAATCCGCAACATCTTTCTGAAAGAACACAAAACCCAAGGTGTTAAATTTAGTTGTTGAGGCGGCCGCGGCGGCGGCTCGTGAGGGGGCTGAAAAGGGGAAAAATGGCGGTTGTATGACGGTTTTGTGCGTCGCACAAAAAAATCGTTGACGAAAGGAATTTAACTACCTACAAGGAAATTGCTGCATTGCGACATTTGTTGTTTTGCTCGCCGGGTTGGGGCCGTGCAGTTTTTCTTATTGCTTGCGGGAGAAAATTTCTAATGAGCGCTACGAAGACCACTAAAACGTCCACTGCCGCGACCGACACCGCGGCTGCCACCATCGAATCTGCGACCGAAGCGTCCGTGAAGGGCTTCGAGAAGTCCCTGACCGCCGTGCGCGAAGGCATCGAGAAGGCCACCAAGGGCCTGGAGACCTCCCAGGCGAAGCTGAAGGAAGGCGTTGAAAAAGCTGTGAAAACTTCTGAAGAATTGCTGGCGTTCAGCCAGGGCAACGTGGAAGCCTTCGTCAAGGCCAGCCAGATCTACGCCGCTGGCTTCCAGGACCTTTCCAAGCACCTGGCCGCCACCTCCAAGGAATCCATTGAAGAGTCCGTCGCTTTCGGCAAGTCGCTGATCGGCGTGAAGTCCGTGAAGGAAGCCGTGGACCTGCAGACCAGCTACTCCAAGGCCGCCATCGAGAAGGCTGTGGCCGAGGCCAACAAGCTGACCGATGCGACCGTGAAGCTGACCGAGCAGGCCATTGCGCCGCTGACCGCCCGCGTTACCCTCGCGGTCGAGACCTTCGGCAAGACCCGCTAATCCGGTTTGCTCCCGCTTACCCGGCGCGCGTCATGCGCGCCGGGACAGGGAGCGAACTTTCTGGTATCTGGCGCAACGCTTGCGGCGTGCGCGGGTAAAGGCCGGCCCCTCGGGTGTCCGGCCTTTTCGCTTTTCCCTGTTTCGTCTTCCAGGAAGCGGTGGAGCGGCGTTCTCCGAAGAGCGCGGTTACTAGATATTTACCGGCCTTGTGCCTATGTTTTTTGCAGTTGAGAGAAATTCTCTCTTTCATAGGCGGCCTTGCTTTCGATATGCTCGCCTTATGGCGGCGCAAGCGCCGCCCGGCTGATGAGGAGGCGAGGCCGCGGTTTTGCCCAGGGTGTTTGAGGAATGAGCGAGAACGACAAGCGTAAAGGTGGCGAGGGGACGAATGCCGGCGTGGTCGTGAAGCCGCGGCCCAAAACCCGCAAGCCCACCATGTACAAGGTTCTCATGCTGAACGACGACTACACGCCGATGGAGTTCGTCGTGCACGTGCTGGAGCGCTTTTTCCAGAAATCACGCGACCAGGCGACGCAGATCATGCTCCATGTGCATCGCCGTGGTGTGGGCGTGTGCGGGGTTTACACCTACGAGGTGGCGGAAACCAAGGTGACGCAGGTAATGGATCTGGCAAGGCAGAACCAACACCCCCTGCAATGCACGATTGAGAAAGAATGAGGCTGTATTCTGCGCCAGCGTCACTATCTTTGAAAATAAGCCGCCGCAGTGGCGGCGGAGCCAAGATGCCGGCCGGGCAGGCAGGTAGGTAGAATGTCCGGAATCAAGCGCGTCGGTCTACGGCGCAAAGGAAGTAGCCCATGCTGTCTCGCAACCTAGAACAGACCCTGCACCGCGCGCTCTCCCTGGCGGCCGAACGCAAGCACGAATACGCGACGCTGGAGCATCTGCTGCTCGGGCTTGTCGACGATCCCGATGCGGTGACGGTGCTGCGCGCCTGTGGTGTGGATATCGAGAAGATCAAAAAGGACCTGACCGAATTTCTGGACAAGGATCTGGCCGGTCTGGCCACTGACCGCTCGGGCGATCCCAAGCCCACCGCCGGGTTCCAGCGCGTGGTGCAGCGCGCCGCTATCCATGTGCAATCCTCCGGGCGCGAGGAGGTGACCGGCGCGAACGTGCTTGTCGCCCTGTTCTCGGAGCGCGAGAGCCATGCCGTGTATTTCCTGCAGTTGCAGGACATGACGCGCCTGGATGCGGTGAACTTCATCTCCCACGGCATCGCCAAGAGCCCGGGCAAATCCGCCCCGCGCACCCCCAATGGGGCTGAACAGAACGGCGAGCCGGAGCGCGAGGAGAAAGCCAGCGCCAAGCGCGGGCAGGATGCGCTCTCCACCTACTGCATCAACCTGAACAAGAAGGCGCGGGACGGTAAGATCGACCCGCTGATCGGGCGCGAGCATGAGATCGAGCGCACGATCCAGATCCTGTGCCGCCGCACCAAGAACAACCCGCTCTATGTGGGCGACCCGGGCGTGGGCAAGACCGCCATCGCCGAAGGGTTGGCCAAGCGCATCATCGATGGCGACGTGCCGGAGGTGCTGCTGAACGCCACCATCTTCGCGCTGGACATGGGCGCGCTGCTGGCTGGCACCCGCTACCGCGGTGATTTCGAGGAGCGGCTGAAGGCGGTTGTCACCGAGATGGAGAACTCGCCCGGCGCGATCCTGTTCATCGACGAGATCCATACCGTGATCGGCGCCGGGGCCACTTCCGGCGGGGCGATGGATGCCTCCAACCTGCTGAAACCCGCTCTGGCCCAGGGCTCGCTGCGCTGCATCGGCTCCACGACCTACAAGGAGTTCCGCAACTACTTCGAGAAGGACCGGGCGCTGGTCCGGCGCTTCCAGAAGATCGACGTGAACGAGCCGTCGGTCGAGGATACGGTGAAGATCCTGAAGGGGCTGAAGACCGCCTACGAGAAGCACCACAAGGTGCGCTACACCGATGACGCGATCCGCGGCGCGGTGGAGCTGGCGGCCAAGTACATCAACGACCGCAAGCTGCCTGACAAGGCGATCGACGTGATCGACGAAGCCGGGGCAGCGCGCATGCTGCAGCCCGAGAACAAGCGCCGCAAGACCGTGACCCTCAAGGATATCGAGGACATGGTCTCCAAGATCGCGCGCATCCCGCCCAAATCCGTCTCCGCCGACGACAAGGAGGTGCTGCGCACGCTGGAGCGCGACCTCAAGGCGATGGTGTTCGGCCAGGATGCCGCCATCGAGGCGCTCTCCGCCGCGATGAAGCTCTCCCGCGCTGGCTTGCGCGACCCGGAGAAGCCGATCGGCAACTACCTGTTCTCCGGCCCCACCGGCGTTGGCAAGACCGAGGTGGCGCGCCAGCTTGCTGCCACGCTGGGCATCGAACTGACGCGGTTCGACATGTCCGAGTACATGGAGCGGCATTCCGTCTCGCGCCTGATCGGCGCGCCGCCGGGTTATGTCGGCTTCGACCAGGGCGGGCTGCTGACCGACGCCATCGACCAGCACCCGCACTGCGTGTTGCTGCTGGACGAGGTCGAGAAAGCGCATCCTGACCTGTACAACATCCTGTTGCAGATCATGGATCACGGGAAGCTGACCGACCATAACGGCAAGAAGATCGACTTCCGCAATGTCATCCTCATCATGACCACCAATGCCGGGGCCTCGGACATGCAGAAGCCGGCGATCGGCTTTGGCCGCCAGATGCGCGTGGGCGAGGATGAGGAGGCGGTGAAGCGCCTGTTCACGCCGGAGTTCCGCAACCGCCTGGATGCGATCATCGCCTTCGCGCCGCTGACGCCGGAAATCGTCGGCCGCGTGGTGGAGAAGTTCGTCATGCAACTGGAAGCGCAGCTGGCGGACCGCAACGTGACCATCGAGCTGTCCTCCGCGGCGAAGGAATTCCTGGCCGAGCGCGGCTACGAGCCGCTCTATGGCGCGCGGCCGCTGGCCCGCGTGATCCAGGAGCTGATCAAGAAGCCGCTGGCCGAGGAGCTGCTGTTCGGCAAGCTGGTGAAGGGCGGGGCAGTGAAGGTGACGGTGAAGGACGGCAAGCTCGCCTTCGACGTGACGGAAGCAGCACCCCCGGCCCTGCCCAAGCCCGAGGCCGGGGGCGACGGCGACGACGAGAAGACCCCGGAAGAAGTGCACTAAGGTTGGTTGAGGGAGCAAGGGGATTTGCCCCTTGCATCCCAACAAGGGGCGCTGCCCATCGACCAAGCTGGGGCCAGGAGGCCTCAGACGCCGTGATTTATTCGATTCGGTCGCTTTTAGCTAAATTGTGACGAGCGCAAAGTAGTTGAACGTTATCGGCGACGAGAGATGTACCACCTTTTGAGAAGGGTAGTATGTGGTCGAAGTGAAGTTCGTCCGTTGCGTGGCAAATGCAACATTTGCCACCGTCACGCTGCCAGACGGCTTGTTTGACATGCGGCGGGATAATGCGTCGCCTTTGCGGATCTATTCTTACGGGGAGGTCTAAGTCCTCTTCTCCTTCCACGGCGACGAGCTTAAATCTGCAGACCCGTCGTGACTCGATCGTCGCTATCCAGGCGTCAACCAAATGGAAGACGCCGTTGTAAGTCCAAATTCCTGCGCGAAGTTTTTCATAAACACGCACGCGCTCGGGAGGCCTGTCGTTAGCCTTGGCTTGTTGCGCTGCAAGGAAGAATCGGCCGTTTTGCGTCGGGATGCCGCTTGGGTTGGCAAGGGGCTGGTCGATCAGCTTGGGATTTGGGCAAGAAGCGCTTCTAGGGGTGTCGTGGCCTTCGTAAATGAGCGTTGTTCCAGACGCGTCGATTTGATCCCGATAAGGGGCGTTTGGTCGGACGGACATCAAAATCACGGAGTGATTTCCGCCTAGGCCAAAATTCATGCCGCGCTGAAGAGAAACGCCCTCTCGGCTGCACATATCAATATACGAGATAACTTTGTCGCTCATAATGCGTCGCCCATCTATCAGATGTTGGACGCTATTATCGCGTGTCTTTGGCGACTCAAAGACACGCGATAGGTGTTTTGTGGAGGCGCGTTACGCCTTCCTGACAAATTCCTGCTTGATAAAATAATCCCCCGCCTCGATGGCGTGGTCGCCGCTGTGCAGCCGGATGTTTTTCAGCTTCGTCCCCACCTTCAGGCCCGTGGACGAGCCTTTCACCTTGAGGTCCTTGATCAGCACCACGGTATCGCCATTTTGCAGCACGGTGCCGTTGGCGTCCTTGATGATTTCCGCCGCCTCCGCGTCTTCGGAAATCTCGGCGGGCCATTCATAGCCGCAGGTGTTGCAGACATAGTTCGCGCCCTGGAGATGGGTGTCTTCCAGTGTGCATTGCGGGCAAGCGGGATGGGTGGTGCTCATGTGCAAGGCCATAGCGCGGAGAGCCGCCAGGGCACAACCGGCCCCTGGTAAAGTGGCGAAAGCTTATTATCTGAATGACACGTCCAACCTTTGAAAATACAAAAGGGGATAAGGAAATGGCCATAGAAAACTTGGATAGAACGCATTGGCGGCCGTATTTCGACCTGCTTTCCAGGAAGCTGTCGGGCGAAGAGGCCGAGGTGAGGGTTTCGGCATTGAGCCTCGGCAGCCACGTCGCGGCGGAATGGCTGCCGATCAGGGGCGTCACTTATGACCACAGGGACAATATCCTGGTCGTTTCGCTGCAGGGGCTGGAGCACATCATCCACCAGCCGAAAACGATTTATGTCGATGCCGGGGGCGGCGCGCTGACAAGCCTGGAGGTGATCGACGCGGATAACGTGAAATGCGTGGTCCTGCTCCGCAAGCCTCTGGCCTTGCCGGCGCCGGCAGAGGTGTTCGACCTGGTTGATGAAGCTGGCGAAGAAACGTTCCCCGCGAGCGACCCGCCATCCTGGACGGGAACCTGACCGGGCCGTATCGACCTCTGATTGTGCCTAGCCTCGCCGTCCCGGGCTGATTACAGTCCGGGGCATGGTGGATATCACGCCTTGCCCCTGCGGTTCCGGTCTGCGGCATGTGCGCTGTTGCGCGCTGGACTTTGCGACCCTCTCGCCGCCTGAAGCGACCAATGCGCTGGCGCCGATGCTGGCCCAGGCCGAGGCGGCGCTGAACGCGGGTGATGCCGCCTCGGCAGAGGCCTGCGCCCGGCATCTGCTGGAACTGGCGCCGGGGCGGGAGGATGCGCTGCTGTTCCTCCACCGCCTTTGCCAGCAACAGGGGCGGGCTGAGGCGGCCGAGACGCTGATCCGCCGGGTGGTGGCGCTGAACCCGAACAACTTCTGGGCCACCAACGAGCTGACGCTGATGCTACTGGCCAAGGGCGCGCTGGCCGAGGCGGAGGTGCATGCCCGCAACGCCATCCGGATCGCGCCGCAGAGCGCCCAGGCGCATAACCTCATGGGGCTGGTGCTGACCGAGGCCAATCGTCCGCTGATCGGCGAATTCCATTACCGGCGCGTGCTGGAGCTGGCCGAGGGTGAGGAGCCCATCACGCTCGCCAACCTCGCCTGGAACCTGAAGACCCAGGGGCGGATCGAGGAGGCCCGTGGTTTGTATGAGCGTTCAATGGCGCTGAAGCCGGATGTGCTGCAAACCGTGCTGGGCTACGCCAAGATGGAGGAGGCCGACCGCAAGTTCCCCCGCGCGCTGGAACTGCTGGACGAGGCGGAGAGGCTTTTGCCCGGCAATCCGAGCGTGCAGCTCACCCGCGCCACCGTACTCGCCAGGCTGAAGCGCGCCGAGGAGGCGCTGGCCATCCT
>DATIWS010000039.1:0-5501 GCA_035519275.1 Acidocella sp.
ATGCCTTTCTCCATCGCCTCCTTGTTATGGTAGACGATCAGCTCCATCCCGCTCTCGCGCGCCATGCGGTCACGCAGCTCGTACATGGCCTTGAACTTCCACGTCGTGTCGACATGCAGCAGCGGGAATGGCGGCGGGCTGGGGTAGAACGCCTTGCGCGCCAGATGCAGCATCACCGCGCTGTCCTTGCCCACCGAGTACAGCATCACCGGCTTCTCGGTCTCGGCCACGACCTCCCGCATGATGTGGATAGATTCCGCCTCAAGACGCTGTAAATGCGTCAGTCCCACCGTCGCGTCCGCGGCCGTCATGCAAGTCTCCGTCTAGCCACCCCCGCCGCACCCACGGCAGGGCATTGTCAGGCTCTCTTGGCATGCCCGGCGAACCACCGCAAATTGGAAAAGCTTTTTACAAATAGGCGATTACCACGGCCAAATCATGCCAAATGCAAAAAAGGCGAGAGGTTTATCCTCTCACCCTAGTATTCCCGTAGATTATTCTAAGCGGAGGTGAGCTGCAGCGGCTTTGCCACCGTGCCGTTGGTCAGGCGATAATTCGCCTGATCGGCAAACAGGGCGCGCAGAAGCTGGTTGTTCAGCGCATGGCCAGTGCGGCTGCCGATGAACCGGCCGGAGATCGGCGCGCCGGCAAGTGCGAGGTCGCCGATCACGTCCAGCAGCTTGTGGCGCACGAACTCGTCGGCATAACGCAGACCTTCCGGGTTCAGCACCTTGGCGTCATCGACGACGATGGCGTTGGCCAGCGAGCCGCCACGGGCCAGCCCCGCCTTGCGCAGCGCCTCGATCTCGCCCAGCAGGGTGAAGGTGCGGGCCTGGGCGATCTCCTGCGCGAAGCCCTCTTCCGAGAGGTGGAAATTATACGCCTGCGCGCCGATAGCGGAGGCCGCAAACTCGATGGACAGAGAAATATCGAACCCCGCGCCGCCCGGATTATGCGGGCGCAATTCGGCGAAGGCGCCATTCTGCTCTGCCCGCACCGGGCGCAGGATTTCCAGGTGCTCGCGTAAGCCCCCATGCTCGGCAACCCCGGCGCTCTCGATGAGGAACAGGAAAGGCGCGGCGGAACCGTCGAACACCGGCATTTCCGGGCCGTTCACCTCGACCAGCAGATCATCCACGCCACAGGCCGCCACCGCCGCCATCAGATGCTCAATGGTGCCGATCTTCACTTCACCCGCGGAAATGAGTGTGCACAGCCGTGTATCGGTCACGCAATCGAACCGGGCCGGGATGCTCACGTCCAGATCGGCGCGGCGGAACACGATGCCCGCATTCACCGCCGCCGGCTTCAGCCACAGCATCGCCTCAGCCCCGCTATGCAGCCCACGGCCGACAGCGGAGATCTCCGCCTTCAGCGTTCGCCGCGGCGCCGGGGCGGCCTCGGACGGGATAAAGCTGTATCTCTCGCGCAGGGACGACATGGTGAATCCGCCAGTTAATATCGAGTTTAATCTAGCCCCGGCGCCGCCATCGCCTCCAATCAATCATTATTTCTGATTATTTCGCTACAACTGTTTGATATTAAATTGTTTTACAATCACCAAATATCCGACGCATGAGCCAGCGGGTGGAGCGATGGCTCGGTGTCGTGGAACCGATCGTAATCGATCAACACATCCCCTTGCGGTGAGTGGGTGACAACGTCGACGAAGCGACGATTAAACAACACATCCTCCGCCTTGTAGACGTACCGCTCCGAAGCTGTGGCGTTCAGCGCCTCGTCGGTTCCGGTAAACAGACAAACGAAGACATTGCCGGCCGCCGCTAAACTCTCACTGTCCTTACCCCAAAGCGGGCTAGTCGGTGTGATCTTGTGCGAGACCATCCAGCTAAGCGCAAAAATCGGCGAGGTGTCCTGCTCCAGCTTCAGCGGCAGCATCCTGCGTAGCGTGCCGACCTCCGGATCTTCCTCAAGCGTCAGCATCACCACGCTCATACGGGCTTCGGAGACGTCGCCGCGCCGCCGGTTGGCAACGCGGAAGCTCAACGTCTGCACCCCGTTGACATCACGCACCACCGCCACCTTGGAAAACAGCACACGCAGGCGCGGGCGCGCGAGCCGGGCGAACAGCACACCGGTGGTCACTGCAATGTTGAGCTGGCCAAGCAAGATCTCCACACTGGAAACAATGTTGGCCGGCATCGTTGCGGCGTAGATCGTGCCGTAGCCGGTGGTCGAGAAGGTCTGTACCGAGAAGAAAAACGCGTTAGCAAACCGCCCGAAATCGCGGCCCGGCAGCCCGCCCAGTCCGCCCATGGCCGCGTAAATGCACGCGAACACCAGATTGACGGCAGCTAAGTAAGACACCAGAATGACAAGCAGCCCCCAAACCGGCATGCTCATCAGGTTGTAATAAAGATCCTTCGGCCCTTGCCAGGCCACGCCGCGACGCTCAATGGCTTTGATCGATTTCGCAGACAGCGGCACTTTACCGTTGTCCTGTGGCTTATTGTCATTCTGCTCCATACCGTGCAGCTATGGCGCGGGCGCTTCACCGTCAAGCCGCCAGGAAATCGTTGCCGCAAGACGCGATAAATGCTCTGGTGGTCGCCGCAGGCAAGGAGGGTTCACGATGATCGTCGTCACCACCGAAAACGTCGCCAATCACCGGACAAGAGAGACACTAGGCCAATGCTTCGGCGTGGTTGTGCGCAGCCGGGGGCTCGGTGGCAACATCATGGCCGGCCTGCGCTCGCTCATCGGCGGGGAGATCGTGGAATATACCCGCATGCTGGAGGAGGCCCGGCGCCATGCCGTGGACCGTCTCGTGGCCAACGCCACGATGATGGGCGCCAACGCCATCACCATGATGCGCTTCGATTCCTCGGAAATGGGCCAGACCATGAGCGAGGTCGTGGCCTATGGCACCGCCGTCATCATCGAGCCCGCGTAGGATGCTGCGCGGTTTTGTTATCGGACTGAGCCTGCTGGCCCTGGCAGGAGGATTGCTCGGGCTGCTCGCCGGCGGCGGGCTGGGCATGGTCGGGCCAATGATATTCGGCCTGCTGCTGCTTACCAGCACCGCCTTCGAACCGCACTACCACCACAACCAGCCCCAAGCCCCTGGCCCCGGCTGGGAGCGCACCTCGGAAACCTTCAAGGATCCAGCCGAAGACGCGATTGTCGAGGTCTGGTACAACAAGACCAGCGGCGCGCGGCGCTACGTGGAGCGCACGCAATAAAAAACGGCCCCGAAAGGGGCCGTTTTTCGTGAAGACTACTTCCGCTTACGGGTTGTTGCGGCGCAGGAAGGCGGGGATTTCCAGCCCAACCTCGTCGATCTGCGCCGGGCGCACAGCGGCGCGGGCATGCTCGCGCGGTTCCTCATGCGCATGCAGCTCCTGGCGCATGGCCGGCTCGTGCCGGTGAACGGGCTGCGGCGCCGGGGCCTGCTTGGCGCCGCCGAAACCGAACACGGACTTGAAGATGCTGGTGCTCTTGGGCGGCTCAGGCGCGCGCACCGGGTCCGGGGCCACGTTACGCACCGGCACGGCGGGGCGCTGCGGCTGCGGCATGCGCGCGGCGTCAGCCGCATGAGCGGCATGGTGGGCGTGAGTTGCCGGCTGAACCGGCGCGGCGGGCTCGGCGCCGAGCGCGATCTCGTAACCACGGTCCACATAGGCCTTGGAAACCAGCGGCGCGGCGGGCGGCTCCGGCACGTAGCCCGCCGGGCGGGACATACCCGCCCCCCCATGGGCAGCACCCTGGGCATTCACAGCCTGGCCAGACACGGCATTGTGGAACTGCGCGGGCTCGGCATTGCCGCCATTCACAACCTTCAGGTTCGGCATCGCCTGCGGCATGGAGTCGATGCCGGTGGCCACCACGGAAACGCGGAGGCGGCCCTGCATGCCCTCATCCAGCGACATGCCGAACATGATGTTCGCGTCCTTGTCGACTTCCTCGCCGATACGGTTGGCGGCCTGATCCACTTCGAACAGCGTCACATCCGAGCCGCCGGTGATGTTGATCAGCAGGCCGCGCGCGCCCTTCATGTTGGTGTCTTCCAGCAGCGGGTTGCTGATGGCGGCTTCCGCGGCGCGGATCGCGCGGTCTTCGCCCTCGGCCTCGCCGGTGCCCATCATGGCCTTGCCCATCTCGCGCATCACGGAGCGCACGTCGGCAAAGTCCAGGTTCACGAGGCCGGGCATCACCATCAGGTCGGTCACGCCACGCACGCCCATGTAGAGCACGTTGTCGGCCATCTCGAACGCTTCTTTCCAGCTCGTGCGTTCGTTGGCGACCTTGAAGAGATTCTGGTTGGGGATGACGATGAGCGTATCGACGTAGGCCTGCATCTCGATGATGCCTTCCTCCGCGGCGCGCAGACGGCGCTTGCCCTCGAAGGAGAACGGCTTGGTAACGACGCCGACAGTCAGGATATCGCGCTCGCGCGCCATGCGGGCGATGACCGGCGCCGCACCCGTGCCCGTGCCGCCGCCCATGCCGGCGGTGATGAACACCATGTGCGTATTCTCGAGGTGACGAGCGAGTTCCTCGGCGGCTTCATCGGCGGAGAGCTTGCCGATCTCCGGACGTCCGCCCGCGCCATTGCCCTGAGTGAGATGCGGCCCGAGCTGAATTCGCTTCTCGGCCAGCGAACGCTGCAGCTGCTGCGCGTCCGTATTGGCGACTACGAAATCAACCCCCGGGAGATTCAGGCTGATCATGTTGTTAACGGCATTGCACCCGCCACCACCGACACCGAAGACCGTAATCCGCGGCGTGAAATCCGTGTGCAACGGCTTCTCGATTGTCAAGTTCAATGTCATCTGCTCATCTCCTCAGGAACAATCGGTAACGAACGCGCCGATTTCATGTCAAACACGATTTTTCAAAAAATCAACAAAATGCCCAAACCAACCGCGACCCCGTTCGGCATCGAAATTGATATCCTGCATATTCTGGCCGTCACCGGTTGCGAAAGCGAGCAGACCGACAAGCGTGGCGAAGTTGGGGGCATTTGCCGAGTCGGGTAAACTAATAACCGCGCCGGGACGGCCCAGGCGCACATGCCTGTCAAGAATCTGTGCCGCCAGCTCACGCACGCCGCCAAGCTGCGAGGCGCCGCCAGTAAGCACCACGCGCACGCCGCCCGCACGGCCGAGCCCCGCGGTTTCCAGCTGGTCCTTCACCAGCTCGAAAATCTCTTCGATTCGCGGACGGATGCAGGAAATGAGATGCGAGCGCGGCATCTGCACGATCTGGTGCTCCGCCTCGCCCACCATCGGCACGGGCAGCAGCTCGCGCGAATCGTCAGGGCTCGAATGGCAATTGCCGTACAGCGCCTTCAATCGTTCCGCATGAGCAATCGACGTCGAGAGCCCCTGCGCGACGTCAGTGGTCACGTGGTTGCCGCCCACCGGGATCTGCGCCGTGTGCAGCACCTGGCCTTCGGAGAACACCGCCATGGTGGTGGTGCCGCCGCCCATGTCGATCACCGTGGTGCCAAGCTCGCGCTCATCGCCCACCAGCGTGGC
>DATIWS010000040.1:0-5854 GCA_035519275.1 Acidocella sp.
TCCACCGCGCTGGTGGGCACGCCGGACCAGGTGGCCGAAGGACTACTGGATTACTGGGATCTCGGCGTTCAGAAATTCCTCATCCGCGGCTTCGACCCGCTGGTGGATGCCATCGAGTATGGCCGCGAGATCCTGCCCCGCGTGCGCGCCCTGGTGGCGCAGCATGGCGAGCCCAGGCAGGCGGCGTAATGGCTAATCTCGAACGGCTGCGGCAGTTCGCCGCCCATGCCGCGCAGTCTGTCGCGCGACATGGGGAGGACGAGACCGCGATCCTTGCCGAAATCACCCCCGCGCTGGCCGAACTGGTGGCGCGGGACGATTTTCTCCCCGAGGCCTATACCAAGCCACATCCGCAATATTACCAGCAATATCTGCTCTACGCGGACCCCGAGGAGAAACTCTCCATCGTCAGCTTCGTCTGGGGGCCGGGGCAGAAGACGCCAGTGCACAACCACCGCACCTGGGGGCTTGTGGGCATTCTGCGCGGCGCGGAACTGAGCACGGACTACACCGAGCAGGGCGGCAAGCTGGTGCCCGGCCCTACCGAGCGGCTGGAGCCGGGCCAGGTGGCAGGCGTCTCGCCCCGCATCGGCGATGTGCATCAGATCGCCAACGCGTTCGACGATCAGGTGTCGATCTCCATCCATATCTATGGCGGCAATATCGGCCGCATCCGGCGGGAGGTGTTCGTCCCCGAGACCGGAGACATCAAACCCTTCATCTCCGGCTACGCGAATACCGACGTACCGAACCTATGGGCCAACACATGAGCTTTAAGACGATCTCGCCCCGCGCCTTGCGCGCGCTGTGGCGCAGGAGCGCCGAGGTGGCGCTGTTCGATTTGCGCGAGGAGGGACCTTTCTCGCTGGCGCATCCGTTCTGGGCGGTGTCCCTGCCCATCGCGCAGATTGAGCTGCGCATCCGCGCGCTGGTGCCGCGCCTCTGCGCGCCCATCGTGGTGTATGACGACGGCGAGGGCCTGACCAGGCGCGGGGCGGAGCGCATCGCCGCACTCGGCTACACGGATGTAACCATCCTGGAAGGCGGGCTTGCCGCGTACCGGGAGGTTGGCGAGGTGTTCCGGGATGTGAACGTGCCCTCCAAGGCGTTCGGTGAACTGGTGGAGGCGATCCACCACACGCCTTCCGCGCCGCCCGAGGAGGTGAAGCGCCTGATCGAAACGGAGCGGGACCTCGTGGTGCTCGATGGCCGCCGCTTCGAGGAATTCAATGTGATGAGTCTGCCACGCGGGCGCTCCGTGCCGAATGGGGAACTGGCGCTGCGGGTGCACGACATCGCGCCGGGCCCCGAGACCACCATCGTGGTGAATTGCGCCGGGCGCACGCGTTCAATCATCGGCACGCAGACGCTGGTGAATCTGGGCCTGCCCAACCGCGTGCTGGCGCTGCGCAACGGCACCATCGGCTGGACGCTCGCTGGGCAGCAACTGGACCATGGTGCGACCGAGACATTCGGCCCGACCTCGCCCGAGGGGCATACCCGCGCCCGCGAAGCTGCTGAAGCCTATGCGGCCAAGGCCGGGGTGAGGGTCATTGGTACGGAGACACTGGCCGAATGGCGCAAAGATTCCAGCCGCACGCTGTATCTGCTGGATGTCCGCACGCCAGAGGAATACGCTGCCAAGCACGCGCCAGGCTTTATCTCCGCCCCTGGCGGGCAACTGGTGCAAGCCACGGATGAATGGGTCGCGGTGCGCGGCGGGCGGCTGGTGCTGTTCGACGATGACGGCGTGCGCGCCCGCAGCAGCGCTTCCTGGCTGATCCAGCTCGGCTGGGATGCCGCCGTGCTGGAAGAGGACGCTTTGGCCGCGACCGAAACCGCCCCTCCCCCGGCACTGGAAATCCCCGCCCCACCCATTCCCGCAGTGGCGGCGCAGGATGTGGCGGGCAGCGGTTTCGTCATCGCCGATCTCGGGCCAAGCCCGGTGTACAACCGGGGGCATATCCCCGGCGCCTGGTTCCTGGCCGGGTCGCAGCTGGACGACCTCTCCAAGCTGCCCGGCGACGGGCCGATCCTGCTCACCTCGTCCGATGGCCGGCTCGCCGCCGCGCATGCCGCAGATATCGCCGCCGCCACGCCGCGCCAAGTGCTGTGGCTGGAGGGCGGCAACAAGGCCTGGGCCGCTGCCGGGCACCGCCTCTCCACCGTGCCGCTTTGGGCCAGCCAGCCGGAAGACGTGTACAAGCGCCCCTACGAAGGCACCGGCAACCAAGTAGCGGCAATGCAGGCCTATATCGACTGGGAACTGCAACTCGTCGCCCAACTCGCGAATGACGGCGTGAGCAATTTCCACGTCATACGCTGAGGCCGATGTGCTGGTGCTGGGCGGCGGGATGGCCGCGGCCTGGGCCGCCGACCAGAAATACAAAAACCAGATGTGGTACATGAACGAGGTCTTCAAGCGCGGCCTCGCACATTAAAATACAAAGGAGCAAGAGCATGAGCGGGGAGTCGCTTAACGCAAAATACGAGGCATTGCAGGCGGAACGGGCACGGAACATGGCGCCGGCCGATCTGGCGGCAAATATCCGCCAGCGCGAGCATCTGGTGGCCAATGCCGACCGCGGCAACTTCCCCAAGCCGGGGGATGTAGTGCCGGATTTCAACGTGACGGAAGCAGATGCCGGCCCGCTCACCTCGCGCGAGCTGCTGGCGCGCGGCCCGGTGGTGGTGCTGTTCTTCCGCTTTGCCACCTGCCCGGCCTGCAACATCGCACTGCCGCATTACGCGCAAACCCTGGCTCCGGAACTCACAGCACGCGGTGCCACACTGCTGGCCCTCAGCCCGCAGATCCCTGAGAAGCTGCGCGAGATCAAAACCCGTCACAATCTGCCATTCCTCGTCGCCACTGATGCGGACAATACCCTCGCCAGGCATTTCGGCCTCACCTTCCTGCCCACGCCGGAGGCACGCGCCAATGCCGAGGCCAAAGGCAACGATCTGGGTGCGACGATCGGCACCGGCAGCTGGGAATTGCCGATGCCGGCGGTGATCGTCATCGGGCAGGACAGGACCGTCACCTTCGCCGATGTCAGCCCCGACTGGCTGAAGCGCACGGAAGCGAAGGAGGTACTCGCCGCGCTGCCGGAGGTAACCTCGGCCCAATGACAGCGACGGGTTGTTATTTTCTACCAATTAACTAGAATTACTTTGCAACAACCCCGTTCGCCCCAATGTCCAGTGCCTGCCCAACACGCCGTTCCGCGCCATGCCGGTGAATCTGCCCACCGAGTTGCTGCGTAGCTTCGTCGCGATCGTCGAGACCGGCTCCATGCAGCAGGCCACGGAACGCGTGTTCGTCACGCAATCCGCACTCTCGCTCCAAATGCGCCGGCTGGAGGAAGTGGTGCGCCAGCCTTTGTTCAACCGCCAGGGGCGGCGGCTGGTACTCACCCCGGCGGGTGAGCGGCTGCTGAAGGCGGCGCGGGACATCCTCACGATCAACGATCGCACCCTGGCCGAACTGCAAGGTCAGGCGCTCTCCGGCACCGTGCGCGTGGGCATGAACCAGGACTTCGCAGAGCTGTTCCTGCCGGGCGTGCTGCGCGAATTCACCATCACCTACCCCGAGACCCAGACCCAGGTGCAGGTGCAGGTGGGCGGCAGCCAGGAACTGCTCGACCTGCTGCAAGCCGGGCAGTTGGATACAGCGCTTTGCGTGCGCCCGGCGGATGATCCGCGCCGGGTGGGCGCTGCCCAGATGCACTGGTTCGGCCACGAGCATCTGCTGGACCACGACGTTTTGCCCCTGGCCCTGCTGGAGCCCCCGTGCCTTTTCCGCGCCGCCGCCCTGGCGGCGCTGGAGGCGGCCGGACGGCCTTTCCGTATCGTCGTGGAGACCGCGAGCCTTTCCGGCATTCGCGCTGCCGTTCACGCGGGATTGGCGCTTACCTGCCGTGGGCCGTTGTTCGCCGATTCTGCGCCGTTGCTGCCGGAGAGTGCCCTGCCGCAGGTCCCGAACATCGCCTACACGCTGTACAGCGCCAACGCCCTGCCCCCCGCCGCCGCCAAGCTGGAAGAGCTACTGCGCCAGACCATCGAAGATCTCTGATGATTCCCGGAGACACTTGCGCGCCTCAGCCAATTTATTGATTTATAAAGCGAAAATGGTGCCGACACCCAGGATTGAACTGGCGACCTACTGATTACGAATTAATTTTTTTGACTTTTCCATAATATCCAAAACTTTCCGAACGTCCTCGTTTTGGGCGATTAGTGATTTGATTTCAAACAGTTGTCGTAGAACCTCGTACGGTAGAGTAGCTGCCACATTTAACTCCCCATTTTGCCAAAACCGTTTTAAAAACCGTTTGAGAAATGCCCTTCTAACTGTCCGAGATGTCCCTATGGCAGACATACGCGTACTGCTGACCGACAAAGCAATCGCCGGCCTCACGGCCCCGGAGAAGAATTGGTACCTAGCTCGGGACACCGAGTTGAAAGGGTTCTTCGTGGTCGTGGGCAAGCGCAAGCGCACCTTCACCGTCCAGGGAGACCTCCGGCATGGTGGCAAACGCGCTTCCACGGTACGGATCGCCATTGGGGACTGCGACGAGATCTCTACCCGCACCGCCCGAGCGACCGCGAAATCCCACCTGGCGCAGCTTAGCCAGGGCGTGCACCCAAAGGCTGAAGAACGGGCGGCCAAGGTGGCAGAGGCCGAAGCCGCAGAAGTTCCGACTGCCCCTTCGCCGGGAGGCATTACCATGAGGGAAGCTTGGCATCGCTACCGGGATGCTCACTTGATCCGTAAAGAGCGTAGCGAAAAGACGGTGGCCGGTTACCGGGATCATGTTGAGCGGATTTTTGCCGAATGGCTGGATACCCCCTTGAAAGAACTCGGCGACGACCCTGCCCAGGTCATTCGAAAGCATGACACCGTCACAATAAGAAAATGGCCCCTACATGGCCAACGGCGCCATGCGGACACTACGAACGATTTATAACCACGCCCGCAAGGCGAACCGCGAACTCCCGGCGAGCAATCCGGTCAGCGCGATCGACTGGAATGGCGAGAAACGCCGGAATACGGCTATGGGAACAAGCGACCTCAAAAGTTGGTTCCTGGCGTTGGCTAAAATCAACAACCCCATTCGCCGGGAATTTCACCCGTTCACACTGCTGTCGGGGTGCCGCCCTGAGGCCCTAAAGCAGGTGAAGCCTGAACATCTCGACTTTCGCCGTCGCGTTTTGTACGTTCCAAAACCTAAGGGCGGCGCAAAACGTGCCTTCGACATCCCACTGTCGCGCCAAATGGTCCTGTGCCTGATCCGCGCGATCCGTTTTGGCCGGACAATGCATCCAACAGCAGCCAACGACTGGGTGTTCCCGGCCGATAGCGCAGCCGGTCATTTGGCGGAGCAGAAGGAGGATCGCGCGATCCTCGCAAAATGGGGAAACGAGCTTCGGCAGAGTTTTCGGACCATTGCAACCGTCGCGGGGGTATCCGAATTCGACGCGCGGCTTTTGATGAACCACGCCATCCCCGGTGTGAACGCGGGCTACATCACCCGGCACAAACTCCTCGAAGATCATCTGCGCAGTCAGCAGCAAGCAATCAGTGACACCGTATTTTCCGCCCTGGGGGTCTCTCCGACAAAGAGCCTGCTGATCTGCGGTTGGCTTGGGCCCAGAGCCACACGCCAAGCGATCCTGAATGCCAAAGCTGAATACGAGCGGCGCGCGTTAAGGAACCTCTGATCAACCTGTTTCTGACGGTCCGGATCGCCGCATTTACCAGCGAGACAGATTGAACCGCGCAACCTCACGGTGTAAATCAGCAAGGGGTTTCGTCACCTAACGGCGCGTTAACCATCAGATTTAGCTTGGTTTT
>DATIWS010000041.1:0-3309 GCA_035519275.1 Acidocella sp.
TCGCTGGCGGCAGTCTCCGGAGGATCATAGGCCGGGGGTGGGACCTCGGCCCTGGCGAATCCGCCTGCCAACAGGGCGGCGATGCCGCCAAGTAGCCAGGCGGCGTTACGGAACAGGGAGCGTGATGCTTGGACGGCCATGGTTCACCTCGGCTTTCGAGGTAAAGTAGGCACGCCCCGGCATCGCCGCCAGCCTCTCAGGTGTCGAGATTCGCCACTTTGAGCGCATTGGTGACGATGAAATCGCGCCGCGGCTCGACGATGTCGCCCATCAGCGTCGTGAAGATCTGGTCCGTGTCCTCGGCGTCCGCAATCTTCACCTGGAGCAGGCGCCGGGCCTGCGGGTCCAGCGTGGTGGCCCAAAGCTCCTCCGGGTTCATCTCGCCCAGACCTTTGAAGCGGCTGATGGTGAGGCCCTTGCGGCCATAGGCCAGCAGCGCGTCCCACATCGCGGCGGGACCGTGGATGGGCTTCGGTGCGCCGTCGATCGCCAGCATCGCCCCGGCGCCGAACAGCTCCTCAATCCGGCCGGCACGCTCGGCCAGATACCGCGCCTCGGCAGTGCGCAGCGTGGCAGCGTCCAGATGATAGCGCTCGGCCACGCCGCGCACGGTGCGGCCGAGGGTGATGCCTGACGCATCGGAGGTGACGATCCAGCCGCGCTCGGTGGGGTGCGAGAGCGCGTTCAGCCGCGCGACCAGCGCCGCATCCTTGGCGGCGTCGCCGAGGGCGGCAGGGGAGAACAGGCCGGAGATGGCGATCTGCTCCAGATAATTCAGCGGCAGCAGGTTGGTGAGCGCCTTCAGCCGGTGCACGGCCTGGCCCAGCCAGGACGTCTCGGCCCGCAGCTCGTCGCCGGCCAGGGTCAGCTCGCCGGAAGTCAGCGCCGCCTCACCCAGGGCGCGCTCCAGCAGGAAGGCTTCCAGCGCGTCGTCATCCTTCAGGTAGCGCTGGTCGTTGCCACGCTTGGCCCGGTAGAGCGGCGGCTGGGCGATGTAGAGATAGCCCTTTTCGACCAGCACCGGCATCTGCCGGTAGAAGAAGGTGAGCAGCAGGGTGCGGATATGCGAGCCGTCCACGTCGGCGTCGGTCATGATGACGATGCGGTGGTAGCGAAGCTTGCTTTCGTCGAACCCGCCATGCTCCGGCTCGCCCCGGCCGATGCCAGCACCCAGCGCCGTGATCAGCGTGCCGATTTCGGCCGAGCCCAGCATCTTGTCGAACCGCGCGCGCTCGACGTTAAGGATCTTGCCCTTGAGCGGCAGAATCGCCTGGAACTTGCGGTCGCGCCCCTGCTTCGCGGAGCCGCCTGCGGAGTCACCCTCCACCAGGAACAGTTCGGACTTCGCCGGGTCGCGCTCCTGGCAATCTGCCAGCTTGCCGGGGAGCGAGGAGATGTCCAGCACCCCCTTGCGCCGGGTGAGCTCGCGGGCCTTGCGGGCAGCCTCGCGCGCCGCCGCCGCGTCCATCACCTTCTGCACGATGCCCTTGGCTTCCTTCGGGTGCGTCTCGAACCAGTGGCTCAGCGCATCGGCCACCGCCGCCTGCACCACGGGCTGCACCTCGGAGCTGATGAGCTTGTCCTTGGTCTGGGATGAGAATTTCGGGTCCGGCACCTTCACCGAGAGCACCGCGGTCATGCCCTCGCGCATGTCCTCGCCCGAGAACTCGGTGCTGTCCTTCTTGCCCATGCCAGCCGCGTATTTGCTCACCACGCGGGTGAGCGCGCCGCGGAATCCAGCCAGATGCGTGCCGCCATCGCGCTGGGTGATGTTGTTGGTGAAGCAGAGCATGGTCTCGTGGTAGGAATCGTTCCACGAAAGCGCGAACTCCACCTTGATCCCCGCCTCCTTGGCCTCGTGCATCGCGGTGATCGGGCTGGGCAGGATCGAGGTCTTGGCGCGGTCGAGCCAGGCGCAGAATTCCTTCACGCCGCCCTCGTAGTGGAACAGCGCCTCCTGCACCGGCTCGTGCCGCTCGTCGCGCAGCTGAATGGCGAGGCCGGAATTGAGGAAGGCCAGCTCGCGCAGGCGCCGCTCGAAGACAGCGTAGTCGAACTCGGTATGGGTGAAGGTGCCGGCGGAGGGCTTGAAGGTGACCTCGGTGCCGTTGGCGTGGTCGGTGCGGCCGATTAGCTTCAGCGGCGCCACCGTCTCGCCATGCTCGAAGCGGATGAAATGCTCCTCGCCATTACGCCAGATGCGCACTTCCATCCATTCGGAGAGGGCGTTGACCACCGCCGCGCCCACGCCGTGCAGCCCGCCGGAAACCTTGTACGAGTTCTGGTTGAACTTGCCGCCCGCGTGCAGCTTGGTCAGCACCACCTCGGCGGCGGAGATGCCCTCCTCCGGGTGGATGTCGGTGGGAATGCCGCGGCCATTGTCGCGGATGGTCATCGAGCCGTCGCCGTTCAGCACCGCCTCGACCCGGTCGGCGAAACCGGCCTGGGCTTCGTCCACCGCGTTGTCGATGATCTCGAAGCCCATATGGTGCAGGCCGGAGCCGTCATCGGTGTCGCCGATATACATGCCGGGGCGCTTGCGCACGGCGTCCAGCCCCCTGAGCACGCTGATCGACGCGGCGTCATAGGCATCATCGTGTGGGGTTGGCGGCGTCGATTCGGACATTCGCGGCAGGGCTCCAAACTCAGTCTAAACAAGCCAGAGTTATAGCCGATTTTCGCGGTAATTCCTAATCCGGCGTCCCGGGACGCCTATTCTTGCCTTTCCGGGAGCCGGCCAGCCCCCAGCGCCGCGGCCAGGGAGGCGATCCCGGTCCGGAACGGCCCGCGCAGGCTGGCCACCGGGGTGCCCAGCTGCGTGGCTCGCGGCACGATTCGCGGCAGGTCGGGGATTACGGCGTCGAAGCGCAGCCCCATGGTCTGCTCCATATAGCTCCGCGCCAGCCCGCCCGGCGCGCCAGCCCGGTTGAGCACCAGCAGCGGCGGGGAGGAGCCCGGCAGGCTGGCCAGCCGCTCCAGGTTGCGGATGGAGATCATGCTCGGGTCCATGACGATGACCCGCTGCTGCGCGTTGACCAGCAGGTCCCGGGCGAAGGGCTCCAGCCGCGCTCCGGCGTCGGCCACGGCGAAATTGTAGCGCGAGCGGATGGTCTGGATGAACTTCATCACGCTCTCATGCTGGTACTGCACGGCGCGCCCCAGCGGCTCCAGCCCGGCCAGCACGTACAGCCGCTCGGCCGCGTCCTGCATGCAGCGCTCGACCAGCAACAAGTCCACCCGCTCCGGGGTCTCCAGCACCGTGCTCAGCCCATTGGCCTGGGGCAGGTCCAGATGCAGCCCCACCGTGCC
>DATIWS010000042.1:0-14536 GCA_035519275.1 Acidocella sp.
CGCTGCTGGTCGCCCCTGCTGAACCAATTCCAGCATTTCGAGATGTTGGCGGCTCTGGTCTGCGCCGGATAGACGACGAGGCAGCCATGCTCTTCAGCAACCGCGTTCATGCGCGTGCCGGCGGCGAAGTCGTCCGGCGATTGGGTGCAGCCGTGCAGCATGACAATCAGCGGGCTCGGCTGCCCCTGATAGCCGCTGGGCACATAAAGCTTGTAGGGACGGGTGCCGGCCGGATTGCTGAAAGTCGCCGAGAGGAATTTTGCGCCGTCGGGCAGCTCGGGCGCTTTTTCGGCAGGGTCCGGAAAAACGAGGCCGCCCGGCGGGACCGGAAATCCAAAGCGGTTGTCCCGTTCGAGAAAGCTGCGCAACGCAGACAGTGACGGCAGCGCACTGGCGCTGGCTGTAGCTCCCAAGCCCCCCCGGCGGGCGCCGATCCCGCGCACCGGCACGGCGTGCGGCGCAGCGGCGCCGGCAGTTCCGATTGTCTCAGCGACACCGTCGATGATGTCGATGATCCGGGACGTGGATTCCGCCGGGGGCGGCGCGTCACCAGATACTGCCCGGCCCTGAAGCATCTGTTGCAGGAGCGCTGTGGCCTCCGTGAGCCGGCCTGCGCGGGTAAGGCGGGTTGCCTCGAACACACCTCTTAAGGACGTGGTGTTCATGTTGAGAACCTTTCTGTGCTTGCAATGGGCAAAAGTCCTGGCTCGCCCCCCTGAATGGCTTGCGTCGAAAGTGATCGTGGGCGGGGCTTCGTGTGCGAGGCCCCGCGGGCTGACGTCAGCGCATCCGGTCGCTCAGGGCGGCCCTGACCTCCGGGCTCGCATGCAGCGCGCCCAGCACGGTAACGGAGGCGATGGTCGCGCGGACCAATTCAGGCGTGACGTCTTGGGCGATGGTGATCAGCCCGAGCACATTGATTTGCAGCCTCTCTCCCGCAGCCTGCACGGCCTCCAGGTCGGCGCGGCTGTAGTGCCTGAGACCAAGATCCAAGGTTTTGCGCGCGACCGATTGCCGGACTACGTCGCTATGCCGGTCGAGCTGGTTGCGAATTGCGGTCCGGATGAAGTCCGTCCGGTTGGCGTAAAAGCCATCCTGCACCATCAGGTCGATCTGACCCAGGTCGACGTAGCCAAGATTGATCGTGATCTTTTCGCTGTCGCTGACCTTCTGCCGCAATTCTCGCACATTGGTGGTCATTGAAAATACCATCCACAAACCATCTGGTTGGATGGTATATGGAACTTAGGCTGAAATGTCAAGCCGGCAAACGCTCCGGGACAAGCCCGGCCCAATGCGGTCGTGCGGCATGTGCTGGCAGGCTCAATCGTCGTCAGTGGATAAGTGAGCGCTGAGCGGAATCCGGATTGACCGTCCGGCGATGACCGGTTGCGTGGCGCTTAATCGTCATCGTGTCGATGATGGTGGCAATGTCATTGCCAGGACGTCCATCCACGTGGCGAACGCAGCTCAATCGAAAATAAACTCAAGTCCCAGTTCGTGGTCTTTGGACCAGCGCAGCCGCGCGCGGCTGTAAATGTCACAGAACTCAAGTGAAAAAAATTCCGGAACAGGATCGAGTGTGGCGGATGTCCTGACGCGAACGCCGGTCTCCGACAAATCAAGAATCTCGCAGGCCACTATGCCCGGGTTCAAGCCGCCAAACGCAAGGCGGCCACTTCTTTTCACGGGGCTGCGCTTCGCCAACCGCTTTTCTGCATCCAGAAGCGCCTGCAACTCACTCCGCGACGGTGGCGTGCCATTTTCCATATTTGCAATGTTTAGTTGAATTTGCGCGGAAAATTCCAGTCAAATGTTGTTGATGGGCGGCGTGGCCCGGGGGGCAGCAGGGGAAGCTGTGTTGGGGCTCCCCAAACTTCCACTGCTGCCTGGGCTCCCGCCCGGCGGGTTCACCCCTCCTGGGCGTAGGCGTCCAGTCGGCGGAGGTAGTCCTGCCGCGTGGCGTCGTCCAGGAACGCGCCGAGGAAGCTGTTGCGGGCCAGCGTGACGAGCTGCGCCCGGCTGAGCTGGCGGCCAAGCGCCACGGCCTTGAAATTCTCGCCGACATAGCCGCCGAAATAGGCTGGGTCGTCAGAGTTCACTGTCGCGCGCAGCCCCTTGGCCAGCATGGTGTCGATGGGGTGGACGCCGATCTCCGGCACCACGCGCAGCCGCACATTGGACAGCGGGCAGACGGTGAGCGTCATCTGCGTTGCCGCCAGGCGATCGATCAGCGCTTCATCGTCCAGCGCGTGGTTGCCATGGTCCAGCCGGTCGATATGCAGGGTATCCAGCGCCTCCCAGACATAGGCGGCGGGGCCTTCCTCGCCAGCGTGGGCGACGCGCTTCAGCCCCGCTGCCCCAGCGGCGGCGAAGACGCGGGCGAATTTGCCCGGCGGGTGGCCACGCTCGGAGGAATCGAGCCCCACCCCGGCGATGCGGTCCAGCCAGGGCTCGGCCGTGCGGAAGGTGGCAAAGGCGGCGTCTTCGTCCAGGTGGCGCAGGAAGCACAGGATCAGCTTCGAGGTGATGCCGTGGCGCGCCTGCGCTTCCGCCATGCCGCCGAGAATGCCCTCGGCCGCCACGGCGAAGGGAATGCCCCGGTCCGTATGGGTCTGCGGGTCAAAGAAGATCTCCGCATGCAGAACGCCGTCCGCGGCGGCGCGGTCGAAATAGGCAACGGTGAGGTCGCGGAAATCCTCCGCCGTGCGCAGCACCTGCGCGCCGGCATAATAGATGTCCAGGAAATCCTGCAGGTTGGAGAAATTGTAGGCCGCGCGGACTTCCTCCACCGTCTTGAAGGGCAGCTCCAGCTTGTTGCGCCGGGCCAGGGCGAACATCAGCTCGGGCTCCAGCGAGCCCTCGATGTGCAGATGCAGCTCCGCCTTGGGCAGGCCGGTGATGAAAGTCTCGAGTTCCGTTTGTGTGGCGTGCAAGTCCATATCCTTATCTCTTAACCATGTGCATGGTCTTATCCAGCTAATATCGCGACGGAAGGGCAGGGGGCGCAAGGGGGGATCGGCAGCGGCGGAGAAATGTGCCGTGTGCGTGCGCATTCTGCCCAAATTTCCGGCATGCCGCGGATATAAACAGAATTATCCGCTCCCTTGGCGGTGGCATTGATCTTGCTTTACGCCATGGCGGTTTACTCTGCGGGGGGATGTTCGGGTGGGTCTGGTCGAGACGGGCAATGGCGTCAGGCAAGCTGCGGCGGAGCTTGCCGCGCGCGAGGTGCCATTCCATGAAATCCCGGTAATCGATTTCGGCCCGATGTTGGGGGGCGATCCGGCAGCCAAGCAGCAGGTAGCTGGCGCGTTGCGCGAGGCGGCGATCAAGGTGGGCTTCTTCTACATCAGGAACCATGGCGTGCCGGAGGCGATCATCAAGGCGATGTTCGACGCCGGTCCGGCCTTCTTTGCCCTGCCTGTGGAAGAGAAAATGAAGGTGCACATGAAGTGCTCCACCAACAATTCAGGCTACACGCCGCTGCTGGAGGAGAACGTGAACCCCAAGGCCAAGGGCGATTTGCACGAGGCCTATGACATCGCCGCTGAGCTGCCGCCGGACGACCCGGCGCTGGCCGAGGGCAAGGGGCTGTACGGCGTGAACATCTGGCCCGAGGACATGCCGGAATTCCGCAAGGCGATGCTGGACTATCATTTCGAGGTGCTGAAGCTCGGCCGCCGGCTGTTCCGCGCCTTCGCCCTGGCGCTGGGGCAAGCCGAGGATTTCTTCGAGCCGATGATCACCAAGCCAACCTGCGCCCAGCGCATCATCTACTACCCGCCGCAGGAAGGGCCGATCGACGAGGACCTGATCGGCATCGGCGCCCATTCCGACTATGAGTGCTTCACCATCCTGGCGCAGCACGAGGTGCCGGCCCTGCAGGTGCTCAACGCCGCGGGCGAATGGATTGCCGCCCCGCCGATTCCGGGCACCTTCGTTATCAATATCGGCGACCAGATGGCGCGCTGGAGCAACGATGTGTTCGCTTCCACACTGCACCGCGCCATCAACACCACCGGGCGGGCGCGCTACTCGGCGCCCTTCTTCCTGGGCACCAATTACGACACGGTGATCGATGTGCTGCCCGGCTGCGTGACGCCTGAGCACCCGCGCAAGTACGAACCGGTGATCGCGGGCGATTACGTGCAGAGCCGGTTCGATGCCACCTACGGCTACCGCCAGACGGACTCCTGAAACAGCAAGGAAATATCATGAATATCAAAAACATTACCGCCTGCGCGCTCGTCGCGCTCTGCGCCGCTGCCCCCGCTGCGCAAGCCCAGGTGAAGCTCGATGGCAAGCCGAAGATGGCGTTCATTTTCCTCGGCACCGCCACCGATGGCGGCTGGTCGCAGTCGCAGAACACCGCGCGTATCGCGCTGGAGAAGGCGTATCACCAGAAGATCCCCTACGCGGACAACGTGCCGGAGCAGACGGCGAAGGTGGAGCAGTCGATCGACCTGTTCCTCAACCACGGTGCCAACATCATCATCGCCGGGTCCTATGGCTATTCGGACGCCTTCGCGGCCGAGGCCAAGGCGCACCCGAACGTCGCCTTCGTCAACATGGCCGGTACTTCCTCCGCCCCGAACCTGGAAAGCTTCTACGGCAAGACCTACGAGGGCTGGTACCTCGCCGGCATGGCCGCTGGTTACGCCACCAAGAGCAAGTCGCTGGGCATGATCGAGGGCTTCCCCATCCCCAACGTGCTTTGGGACGTGAACGCCTTTGCCCTCGGCGCGCAGGCTGCCAACCCCGGCACGGTGGTGCATGTGGCGTACGTGAACTCCTGGTCCGATCCGGTGAAGGAAGCGCAGATCTCCGCTGCCATGATCCAGCAGGGCGCCGACGTGATCGCCACCGACATGGACAGCCCCGCCGCCCTGGTGGTGGCCGAGAAGGCCGGGAAATACTCCGTCGGCTATCAGGTGGACATGGCCAAGAGCGCGCCCAACGGCATCCTCACCTCGGTTGAGTTCCACTGGGAGAAGCGGCTGATCCCGATGGTCGCCGAGGTCGAGAAGGGCACCTGGAAGAGCGGCGGCACCCCGCTTTACGGCATCAAGGAAGGCGTGGTGGACGACGCTACCTTCCAGCACATCCCCGCCGATGACATCGCCAAGATCGAGGCGGTGCGCGCGCAGATGATCGCCGGTACGTTCAGCCCCTGGACCGGCCCGATCGCCGACCAGACCGGCAAGGTGCAGGAGCCTGCTGGCCAGACCATCTCCGAGGATGATCTGTGGAACATGAACTACCTCGTCTCCAACGTGAAAGGCTCGATGAAATAATCGTGTCTGCTGTACGCCTCTCGGGCGTTGAGAAAAGCTTCGGTTCGCGCCCGGCATTGCTGGGCGCGAATTTCGCGCTGGAATGGGGCGAGGTGCACGCACTGCTTGGCGAGAACGGGGCGGGCAAATCCACGCTGATGAACGTGCTGGCGGGCTTCTATACCGCCGATGCCGGCACGCTGGACGTGGATGGCCACGCCGCGCGGTTCGAGACGCCGGCTGCCGCTGCAGCCGCTGGCATCGGCATGGTGCACCAGCATTTCAAGCTGGTGGGGCCGCTCTCGGTGCTGGAGAATATCCGGCTGGCCTGCTCCAAGCGCGCGGGCTGGAAGAGCAAGGCCGAGGCCCTGGCGGCGATGCAGAAGCTGGGCGGTGAGCTTGGCTTCCACCTCAACCCGCAGGCGCGGGTGGATGAGATGGCGGTGTCCGACCAGCAGAAGCTGGAGATCATGAAGGTGCTGCTCGCAGGCGCGCGCATCCTCATCCTCGACGAACCGACGGCGGTGCTGACGGAGGAGGAGGCGCGGGCGGCGCTGGGCCTGGCGCGCACATTGGCGCGCGGCGGGCGGGCGGTGGTGCTCATCACCCACAAGCTGCGCGATGTGTTGGGCTTCTCCGACCGCGTGACCGTGATGCGCGCCGGGCGCACGGTAATCGACGCCGCCCCGGCCGCCGGGATGACCGCCGCATCCCTCTCCGAGGCGATGGTTGGCGCCACGACCCAGGCCACAGTCGCACCGCGTACCCCGCACAAGCTTAAGGCCGACATGCTGCGCGTGATGGGCCTCAGCGCCCCGGCCAGCGCGCATGGCGTGGCGTTGCGCGACATCTGCCTGGATGTGCGCGGCGGAGAGGTTTTTGGCCTCGCCGGTATTGGCGGCAATGGTCAGGCGGAGCTGGTTGAGGCGCTGATCGGCATCCGCCCGCTCTCCGGCGGCGATATTCTGTTAGACGGCGTGGACGCCCCCCCGACCCCCGAGGCGCGGCGCGAGGCCGGGCTGCGCTACATCCCGGCGGACCGCATGGGCATGGGGCTGTTCGGGGAACTGTCCCTGGCTGTGAACATCGCCTTGCCGCGTTTGCTGGGCGAGAAGGCCGAGCGCAAATGGCTTGTGCGCAAAGGGTGGATGAACCAGCTCGCGCGTGAAGCCATTGGCGATTACGAGGTGGCAGGGGCGGCGCCCGAATTGCCGGTGCGGCTGCTCTCCGGCGGCAACGCGCAGAAGCTGATGCTGGCGCGGGAATTCGCGGGCGACATGTCCGTGCTCGTCGCCCACTCGCCCACACGCGGGCTGGACATTCGCGCCGTGCAGGCGGTGCAGGCGCGGCTGCGCGCGGCGGCGGAGGCCGGCGTGGCGGTGCTGCTCATTTCCGAGGATCTGGACGAAATCATGGAACTTTCCGACCGCGTGGCGGTCATGAGTCATGGCCGCATCAGCCCGGCTGAGCCGGTGGAACAGGTGGACCGCGCACGCATCGGCCGGCTGATGCTGGAGCTGCATTGATGCGTAAACCCATCGTCTCGCCGCGCCTTGCGGCTTCGCCCCGGCTTGCCGCCTTTACCCTGCTGGGCGGGCTGGGGGCCGGGCTGGTGATCTCGGCGCTGTTCCTGCTCACCCAGGGGCTTGGCCTTTCGGACCTCGCCAGCCAGTTCCTCGGCTACACCTTTACCGACCCGGAAGGACTGGACCAGACGCTCACCCGCGCCATTCCGCTTATTTTGGTTGGGCTCTCCGTGGCTGTGTGCCTGCGGGTGAAGTTCTGGAATATCGGGGTGGAGGGCCAGCTCTGGGCCGGGGCCATGGCCGCCACCGCCGTGCCGCTCTACCATATCGGGCCGGAGCCTTTGCATCTGTGGATCATGTGCGTGGCGGCGATGCTTGGCGGCGGCGTGTGGTGCGGCGTGTGCGCCCTGGCCCGGCTGCGTCTGCGCGCCAACGAGGTGGTGACCACGCTGCTGATGAACTACGTGGCCTATATGCTGGCGCAGCAACTGCTTTACGGCGCCTGGCGCAACCCCGAGGACTCCTTCCCCGTCTCCAAAACGTTCGTGCCCGATGAATGTCTGGCGCTGCTCGGTTTCGGCCATGTGCATGCGGGCATCTTCTTCGCGCTCGGCGCGGCCTTGTTCTGCTGGTGGCTGTGCAGCCTCTCCCGGGTTGGTTACATGGCCCGTGCCGTGGCGGCCAACCCACTAGCGGCGCGCGCCGTGGGTGTACCGGCCGGCGCGGTGGTGCTGCTGATGGCGACGTTGGGCGGGGCGCTCTCTGGCCTTGCTGGCTTTACTATCGTCAGCGGCGAGGAGCACAAGCTCACCCAGTTCATCGGTAATGACTTCATCTTCCCCTCCATCGTCATCGCCTATCTGGCGCGTACCAGCCCGCTGGGCGTGGTGGTGGCCGCGGTGGCGGTGGCGGCGCTGTACACGGCGGGGGATTCGCTGAAGGCGTTTTACCAGCTGCCCGGCGCCACGGTGCTCACCATTCAGGCCATATTGCTGCTCTGCGTCTGCTGTGGCGAGTTCCTGCTGCGTTACCGGGTGGATTGGGTGAAAACCGGCAAGGTGGCAGCATGATCGCCAGCCTGCTCGCGGCCTGGGCCGGCACCATTCCCAGCTTCGCCGCGCCCTTCCTGCTGGCCACGGTCGGGCTCATCATCAACGAGCGCGCCGGGGTTATGAACCTGGGTGCTGAAGGCATCATGGCGGTCGCCGCTGTTACTGCCGTACTCATCAATCTCGGCGGTGGCGGGGCAGGGGTTTCGCTGCTCGGCGGCGTGGCGGCGGGGCTGGCGCTCAGCGTCGTGTTCGCCGTCATGGCCGTGTTGCTGCGGGTGGACCAGGTGCTGGCTGGACTTGTCACCTTCGCGCTCGGCATCGGCATCTCCGGCTATGTGGGCGACGGCTCGGAGAACCAGACCATCCCCGGCATTTCGCCGCTGCCTGCTGGCGCCTTCGCCTGGGCGCCGAAAGCCCTGGCCGGGGTTTTGGATCAGGACGTCCTTACCTACGCCGCCTTCGCGGCTGCTGTCCTGGTCTGGTACGTCATCGAGCATACCGATCTCGGCCTGCGCTTGCGTGCGGTGGGCGAGGACGCTCCGGCAGCCGACGCCGCGGGAGTGAATGTGGCCCTCTACCGGGCCGGGGCGGTGCTAGCTGGCGGCGTACTGTGCGCTGTGGCGGGGGCGCATCTCAGCCTCGTCGGCAGCCATCTCTGGGTGAATGGCATGGTCGCCGGGCGCGGCTGGATCGCGGTGGCCATGGTTACGCTGGCGCGCTGGAACGCACTGCGCGCCATCGCCGCCGCGCTGCTGTTCGGCGCCATCCAGGCGCTGGTGCCGCAACTGCTTTCCTCGGGGCTCAACGTGCCGGTCTATTTCATCGAGATGTCGCCGTATCTGGCGACGCTGGCCTATCTCGTTCTCGCAGGCATGTTCGCCAAGGGCGCAGATGCGCAACCGGTCGATCTCGGTCGTCCATACCTGCGCGAGGAACGGCGCTGATGATTTTTAAACTATCTTGGTTGAATCATAACTTTTCATATGATTGGCCCGGAAAAGGGGCCGCTTTAACCGGGGCGCCTCAGTGCCAAATGGCGGCGTAACAATGTACCAGTCGGGTTGATTAACAAGGGCTGAGCAACCCTTGTTGTTTGTTACGCGGTATGGGACCATCTGCACTTGCCGCCTACCGGATTTTCTGAGAGGTGCTCGTAATGGCGCTTCAACGGTCGTGTGTGTTTATTGTCGTTAAACGTTCAAGGGAGTTACTTATGGAGTTACATAAGCATTCAGACGCAGACCACGTTGCGTCTGATGATGCGCAACTGGCAGCGCTTGGGTATTCGTCCAATTTCGATCGCACCATGACGGTGTGGCAGAATTTTGCGCTGGGATTCACCTATCTTTCACCTGTTGTTGGTGTTTACTCCGTATTTGCGTTCGGCCTGCAGGCCGGCGGGCCGCCGATGATCTGGTCGTATTTCATCGCCGGGCTTGGCCAGTTCCTGGTGGCGCTGGTGTTCGGCGAAGTCGTGTCGCAATTCCCGATCTCGGGCGGTCTGTACCCATGGGCGCGGCGCCTGGTTGGCCGGCGCTGGGCCTGGATGGCGGGTTGGATCTATGCCTGGGCGTTGTTCACCACCATTGCTGCTGTCGTGCTCGGCGCGGGGCCGTTCCTGGCCACGTTGTTCGGCGTAAAAAGCACGCCGGAATTCACCACCATATCGGCGCTGATACTAGTGGCGCTGTCTACCGCGGTGAACATGCGCGGAACCAAGCTGCTGGCGCAGGTGGCGATGTTTGGCTTCATCTGCGAACTTGTCGGCGCCATCGTCGTCGGTGTCGATCTGCTCTCCCTGCACCGGGTGCAGCCGCTCAGCGTGGTGTTTAACACCTTCGGCATCCAGGGCAGCGGCTCGTACCTGCCGGCCTTCCTGGCGGCGTCGCTGGTCGGGTTGTTCTGCTGCTACGGATTTGAGGCTTGCGGGGACGTGGCTGAGGAAACGCCGAACCCGAGCGTGGAGATTCCCAAGGCGATGCGCATGACGATCTATGTCGGCGTCGGCGCTTCTGCCTTCGTCTGCTTTGCGCTCTTGATGGCCGTGCCTAACATGGCGGATGTCATCTCCGGCAAGGTGGCCGATCCGATCGGCGCGGTGCTGACGGAAGCGTTCGGCCCGATCGGCTCCAAGGCGGTGATCGTTGTCGTCATGGTCTCGTTCATCTCCTGCGTGCTCAGCCTGCAGGCCGCGGTCAGCCGCCTGCTGTTCTCCTATGCGCGTGACGAGATGATTGCCGGCAGCGGATTCCTCTCCCGCCTGGCGAAGAACGCGCATGTGCCGGAGGGCGCGTTGCTGGTTTCTGGTCTGGTGCCTGCGGCGATCGTGGGCATCGGCTACTTCCTGCAGAACGCGTTGGCCACGGTCCTCAACTTCGCGGTCATCGGCATCTATCTGGCCTTCCAGATGATCGTCGTCGCGGCACTGCTTGCGCGTTCGCGTGGCTGGCAGCCGACTGGGCAGTTCCGCCTGGGCGTCTGGGCGTGGCCGGTGAATCTTCTGGCGCTGGGCTATGGCGTTGCCGCTATCATCAACATGGCCTGGCCGCGCACGCCGTCCTCGCCGTGGTACCTGAACTACTCGATGATCCTCACCGTCGCGATCATCGGCGGCATCGGCATTGTCTACATGGTATTCGGCCGGCCGTATCTGAAGGGCAACGCGCCGTATGGCGACGCGGCCAAGCTGCACAAGCGCGCGGGCTGAGGCCCACGCAACACGCCACTCACATTCAACACGAACGATCAGAATTGAGTGATTGAATGACGCCAGAGACCTCGGCAGGGAAACCTGCCGAGGCTCCACACGCGGCGAAGGTATTTCACGCCGTGCTCCTGGATATCGATGGCGGCCCGCGTGAGCGCCAAATCTCGCGCGAAACATTCGAGACCGACGTGCAGCGGGGCGGCAGCTTCTGCAACGTACTGAACAAATGGGACACGGCGAACAACCTGTTCGGCGCCCCGCCGCCGGATCAGGGCGCTGACGCCGTGACCAGATGGATGGTGGCTGGCAGCCGGACACTGCCATCGGGCTCGACAGTGGCAAACCCGGGCAGCGCATCCCTCACCGCTTTGATGGCGCCGGCACGGGTGGCAGCGTCGGCCTTCTTCTCGTCGAGCAGAGCCCCGGCAGGGCCCATGAAACAGGCGACCCTGGCCTCGTCGTCCAGCGAGGCACCGCGCAGGAACACGGGCTCCGCGCGAACCTCGACCTCACGCCAGCCAGCCACGGAGAGAATGTCCTGCACATAGGCCGGGTCGTCGAAGGCGAGCGGACCGGGCGCATGCGGTACGCGGGGCGTGCCGGGCCCGACCAGCGCCTCGACCAGGCGCAGGGGAATTTCCCAGTGCGGATTCACGGACAGCGGCGCCCAGGCGGCAAAGACGAGCCGGCCGCCGGGCCTCATGCTCGCGCGCAGATTGGCGAACGCGGCGCCGGGGGCCTCGAAGAACATGACGCCGAACCGCGAGATCAACACATCGAAGGGTGGCGTGAAGCGCTCCGTCTGGGCGTCGGCGAGGGCGAATTCGACCGGCGCCATGCCCGCGCCAGCCTCCACCGCGGCATGGGCGCGCGCCGCCTCGATCATCGGCGGGGCGATATCAATGCCGAGCACATAGCCTGCCTCACCCACCGCGCGCGCGGCTTCCTGGCTGGTGCGCCCCGCACCGCACCCGATATCGAGCACGCGCTCTCCCGGCTTGAGGCCGGCCGCCTCGATCACCGCATCGCTGACCGGCGCGAGCCGGGCCTCCATGGCGCCCTCCAGGCTCAGCCATTTCGGCGCCGCCACCTCGGTCCAGTACGTCTTCTGTTTATCGTTCGCCATCGCCACCTCCGCCCGGAAATTAGGCGAGCAACGCGGAAAGCGCCAACAAATGAAAACGTGCGGACGTTTTTGCCCTCGCAAACTGGATCGTGCGTCGGCGAGGGGCTGCCGGGCCAGCCGCGCTGTTGTCGATTAATCTTGCCTTAAGGCCATTGCTTCTAGGCTTCGGAGGTATTGTTCAGACAACAGGAAGCAAGCGGCATGGCCTCCGATTCCCGGAAAGTAATTTTTGGTTCCCTGTCCACGAAGCTCATCGGTGTCGCCGGTGCGGCATTCGCCATTATCCTTTCAGGGGCGATCCTTCTCGCGGCCTGGGCGACCCGGGATCGTGTGGAGAGTTCCGTTTATGCCCAGGCCAACACCCAGGCGGAGAGTGTGGCCAATGCCATCTCCACCAAGCTGACGGAGCAGGCTTCGGGGGTGAACGCGTTGACCGGCGCGATCACCGCCGCGTTCAATGCGGGCGTTCGGGACCGGGCCATGGTGGTGGCCATGCTGCGGATGAATGAAGCCCGCTACCCCGATATTTTCGGCTCATGGATGCAGGAAGCGCCGGGTGGTTTCGACGGCGCGCGCGACCCCAAGGCGCCCGGCGATAATGCGAATGGATACTTCAATCCATACTGGACGAAGGCCGATGACGGCAGCATCCAATACTCCGCGGCCCCAGTGGATTACACGCAGTCCTGGTACACGCTCGCGGCATCTTCTGGCGAGGGCGCCATTACCGAACCCTACGCGGATGAGGGCAACGGCAAGATGATGGTCTCCATCGCTTATCCGGTGATTGTGGGCGGCAAGACGATTGGCGTCACCGGGGGCGATGTGCGTCTCGACGGGCTTTCCCGCATGCTGGCCGCGATGAAGCCCTTTGCGCAAGGCCGTGTCATGCTGGTCTCCAGAAATGGAGCCTGGATAGCCAATCCGGACCGGGCCCTGCTGATGAAGCCCTATACCGGGGAAGGCGCCGCCGCGCTCAAGGCCGCCATTGCCGATGGCCAGCCGTGCATCTTGAACAAGTTCGATCATGGCCGGGTCGAGCGCATCATCTATCCATTCGCGGTGCCGAATCTCGGCGCCACATGGGCGGTTGTCATCGACGTGCCGGAGGACGTGGTGGATGCGCCCGTGCGCCATGCCGTCCGGGCGATGGTTGCTGGTGGTGCCCTGACAATGCTGCTGGTGCTGGGGGCGCTTTATCTCACGGTGCTTCTGCTGGTCCGCCGGCCGATGGCAGGGCTGCTGAACGCGGTGGAGACACTGCGCCGCGGCGATTACAACAGCGAAGTCCGGGGGCAGGAGCGGCGTGACGAGACGGGTACCATCGCGGTGGCGCTGGAAGGTTTCCGCCACACCCTGGCGGAAGGGCAGCTTCATGAGGCGACGGCGGCGGCGGAGCGCCGCCATGCCGAGCAGTCCCGGACCGAGGCGGAAGCCGCGCGCATGGCGGTGGCGGCCGAGCAGGGCAAGGTTGTCGAAGCGCTGGGCAGCGGGCTTGCCCGTCTCTCCGCGGGCGACCTCGCATTCCGCCTGAATGAGAAATTCGCACAGGAGTACGAGGTGCTGCGCGCGGATTTCAACATGGCCGTGAGCAAGCTGCAGGAGGCGATGAAGGCAATTGCCATCAATACGCAAGGCGTGCGCGCGGGCTCGGCGGAAATGACGCAGGCTTCCGATGATCTGTCCCGCCGGACCGAGCAGCAGGCCGCGAGCCTGGAGGAAACCGCCGCAGCACTGAGCGAGATTACCACGACGGTGAAGAACACGTCGGAAAGCGCGAACGAGGCGCGCAAGCTGGCGCAGGATGCGCAGGGCGATGCCAAGACATCCGGCGCGGTGGTAGGCGACACCGTGAAGGCGATGGCCGGGATCGAGAGCGTCTCCAAGGAGATCAGCAAGATTCTTGGCGTGATCGACGAGATTGCCTTCCAGACCAATCTGCTGGCGCTGAATGCTGGGGTGGAGGCCGCGCGTGCTGGCGATGCCGGGCGCGGCTTTGCCGTGGTGGCAACCGAGGTGCGCGCACTCGCCCAGCGCTCGGCCGATGCGGCGAAGGAGATCAAAGCCCTCATCACCGCCTCCGGGACGGAGGTGCAGAACGGCGTGAAGCTGGTGGGCGAAACCGGAAAGGCGCTGGAGCGGATTGTCGGTCAGGTGGCGCGGCTGAATGAGCTGATTTCTGAAATCGCCGGCTCCGCGCAGGAGCAGGCAGTCAGGCTGAATGAGGTGAACGAGGCCGTGAGCCAGATGGATGTCGTGACGCAGCAGAATGCCGCCATGGTGGAGCAGGCGAATGCGTCCTGCCACTCCCTGACCGAGGAGGCCGTGGAACTCGCCAGCCTGGTCGAGCAGTTCCAGATTGGCCAAATGGAGGCCGCACGCCCGGTGCAGCACGCTCCGGCCAAAAGCCGCCAGCCTGTGCGTTCACCAAAGCCGGCAGCGGCGCCGAAGCCTGCCCGTGCGCTGGTGCCCGCCGGCACTGAAGACTGGGATGAATTCTGATCCCGCGTTGGCGTAGGCCATGATCAAGCGGGTATCACTGACGATGATGTGCTGACCGGCCCGGAGATTGCCAAGGTGGATGCGCAGCAGGGCGCGATTGCTATTATGGCTGCAGCCGGCAGTTTTGCCGTGAACGAAGCGGATGAGGCCGGCACTGCGCGCTGAATAGCGCAGTGCCGGCCTCATCAAAAACAACCTAATTAATTACGCTGAACGTGGTTTTCTGATTGGGGCCTTGCCAAGGGGCGGGGCAGTCGTCGTCGACGGCTGCGCTGCGGCTGTGGATTGGCTGGCAATTGCAGTGGGCTTGGCCGGGATTTGCATGCCGGTCGAGCTTGGACCAACAA